>UQOB01000021.1 GCA_900542595.1 uncultured Mollicutes bacterium
CGATTGTAGGGGCTACCTAAGGCAATATAAATTAATGGTCCCCTAAACAAATTATTATTATTAAGATTAGCGGTATAGCCGTCCCCGGTCGGCAAAGTGACGTAAGGATAAGCTAAGTTCTGCATGTTTAAGGTATATCCATTTCCGTAATAATTCTTCTTTAAATGGATCCCTGCGATAACGTCGGTACTGACCGGGCTAAGACCCGGATTATCTTTGACGTAATTGTTCCATTTATCGAGGAAGGTAGTGTCATAGGTCGATTTAAACCGATAGACTTCATTTGCAAAGTTATAAGTGGGGTTACCGTCACCATCTTTCCCGGTAACATTCCCAAATAATTCAGTATTTTCACTGATTTTCGTTCCGTCAGGCTTATACGTATTAACATAACTTTCAAGGTTCACTCTTTGAACAACATTCTCACCATTCGAACTGAGGTTCGTCGCTAAAAGTAAGTCATTATAGTTATAGACATTGACCCCATCGATGATTTCAAAGTGGAGTTCTCCGGCTTGGGCTTGGCTCCCCGCGTAGGGACTCTTAAACGAGACATAACCTTCTCCAAACCCTTCAAAGATAATGACATGGTCTTGAAGTGATACCGAGACATTATCGGAATGGGTGACAATTAAATCGTTTTCACTCGTAAAACCAGTTCCGACAAAGCTTAAAGAGAAGTTTAAATGGCTCTTAACTTTGGTGTAACTATCTAACGCAACATTCGAGTAACTTAAATCATAATACCCGGCATAGAAGGTGTCAGTTAAGTTTGATCCACTTAAGCCGTTATCGATGTTAAGGATGATGGCCCCGTCATCCCCGGCGATAATCGCTCTAAAGGACCTGGCGATATTGCCTTTTTCGTTGCTACAGGTGACGGTGCATTGCCCATCCTTTAATAGCTTTAAGTAATAGTTATCGCCTGTTTCCTCAATCGTGGCTACTTGCCCGTAATCGGGTAAATCGGATACTTTCCATATCAGTTCATTACCGGGGGCTAAAGGATAATCTTTGTTATAGATCGGCTCCGCGTTTAAAGCGACTTTTTCGTCTCGAAGTGAGAAACCGGTGTTATTGCTATAACTCCAGTTAATGCCGGTGATATCTTGTTCAACATTACGAATGACAAAGGTTGATGTAACAAACGCGAGAATCGCAACGACAAAGGGAATGATTAAAAGAAATAAGAGACTCTTTTTACGCATAATCTTCACCTCCGTCATAGCTTAATAGTAAGAGTGAGAACTTCTTCTTCATCATGATGATAAAAGGAATGAGGAGAAGAATCTCAAGCACAAGAATCAAACCATAGAAGAAAGCGTCGCTCGCTAAAGAATTAGGGAATTTGATAAAGACAGTTGAGAGAGCGGCGACTAAAACAAAACCTAAAGGTGCCACAAAATCCACGATTATCGTCAGTAAATCCCCGTTTTTTTGTTTTTTAAGTGAAGAATAGAGGGACATGAAATTAAGTAACGCTATCATTAAAGTGCCATTAAAGAGTAAGAAGATAAAAGCGACCCAGCTGATTTGAAGAGTGCTGACTAAAACAATATCGGTTAAAAGGAAGGAGATGCTTGATAAAGTGAAGGGGACCATGAACTTAATCAAGAGTTGCTTATCGAATTTAACCGGGATGGTTTTAATTAATTTAATAGTGTTCCGCTCATTGTTTAACGATAAGACCGCACCATTGATGACCGCTAAGAATAAGAAAATCATTGAAGCATCAATAGTGGAATATATAGCAGGGAACAAAGACCTAATGTAATTAAGGTTCCCACTATGGAAGATGACATTTAAAGCGGATACCACGAGATAAATTAAGAAAGGTTGCAAGGCGATTAAGGTGGAATAAGAGAAGACACTATCCTCGTTCTTGGATGTGATTAACGTGAATTCTTTTCTTATTAAGGCTTTATTGACGGAAGTGATATAAAGCTGATTAGCGAGGAAGGTTCTTCTTTGTTTCTTTTCCGGTAAGGTGTGCTTTAGGGTGTGAGCGTAATAGAACATAAAGGGGAAGAGGCCGACTAAGAAAGAACCACAGATAACAAGTAAGAGTAATAACGTCTGCATCGCGAACGAATGGTAAGTGGCTATTTGGAGGATGTTATAAACCGGCCAAAGATAAGTTGATAAGTTCGTGATGATATTGATGTTATTAGTGTTAAAGAGATTATCTAAGGATGCGTTTTGAACTAAAGAAACAAAGAGATTAAGCAAGAGGGAATACGCATAAGCGAGAAGGTAGCCCCCGATTAAAGCGATGACTAAAAGGATGATCTTTCGTCCTTTAAAGAACTTGGTGATTTCGTGGTAAGGGATAGCTAAAAGGAAACTAAACATTAACGCTACAAAGGATAAGACAAAAGGCGTGAAGAAGAGGGTTAAGTAGAAGAGGAACCCCGCTCCATATTTAAGGCCGTAGATTAAAGTGATGGGGAAGATAGTCAGTAAGGTAAAAGCGAAACTTTGGAGATAAATATACATCGCTTTAGCAACTAAGACATCGGTATCTTTAATAGGTCTAGATAAGAAAATTAATCTTTCTTGTTCATTCTTAAAATACGTCTTTTCAATAGCGGGCACTAAAAATACCACATTTAAAAGAAAGAGTATCGCGTCAATCAAAATCACAAACGGATAATTAAAACCGGTGAAGATATTGGCTTTATCGTAGAGAGATATATAAATATAGCACTCTAAGGCAACGATAATAGTGGCTGAAATTACAACCGAAATAATCATCAACGCTTTTTTAAGGGGTGTCTTATTAAAGAAAGCGTGATTCCTGATTTGAGTTAACAATAAACTCGTTACCATTCGTTTTTAGCCTCGCAGTGGGTGAAGAAGTAGGGGGCCAATTCATACCTATCCCTTTGGTTATTCTTTAAGTCAAAGATTTTGATTATTTTACCTTTGTTGATGATGGCGACCCGATCGCATAACTTGGATACTAAATCGATGTTATGGCTCGCGACAAAGCAGGTATTGCCGTGGTCGACGTACTCTCTCATCATTTTCGTCAACTCATTAGCGGTAAAAGGATCCAACCCGACTGTCGGCTCATCTAAGACCCAGAGCTTTGGGTTATTCAAGAGGGACGCTATTAAGCAGATTTTTTGCTGCATACCATGGCTATATTCCTTAATCGGCCTGTTTAAGTCTTCATTACTGAGTTCTAAGCGTTTGGAAAGATATTCAAAGTTACTTAAGAAGACGTTGGTTTTCATTTTATAGATGGAGGCGATAAATTCTAAGTACCGGTAACCATTCATCTCGTCATAAGTGATGGGTTCACTGGAGGTATAACCTAGGATTTGTTTAACCTTGATTGGGTCTTTTTTAATATCGAAACCATCGATGGTGATGGTCCCTTTTTCAAAGGGCCTCACCCCAATCATACATTCGATAGTGGTTGATTTACCCGCTCCATTACGGCCGATGAAACCAAAGAGTTCACCTTTATAGACAGTGAGCGATAAATCGTTAATCACTTGTTTATTTGGATAATTCTTCGTGAGATTATCGATGATGATCATTGGTTCTTGTTCGGTGTTAATAGTATCCATAGTGATAACCTCATTTAAAATAATTACAGGGTTTCGGTAAGCTACCCTTTAATATCCATGATATATTAGGTACCCGTGTATATGTGACTTTCCCGTTTTCCATTTTGGCATCTTTGATTGGTTGATTTAACACTGCATCATCTAGTTTAAAGGTCATCTCATTAACGCTTATATAGTCAGAGAAGCTCACACCCGTAAAGAATCCTATTTTAGCTTTTCTTCCTGCACCATATCCCCATACTTTAGTCATTGAAGTGCTAGTTTCTTTACTATTTTCACCTATATTACTTTTTAAATACACACCTTGGTAAAGCATATATTGTTGATTACTAACATTAATCGTATCATTTGTTTCGCTATAAACGGCTTGTAAAAATTTGCCCGTTAACGGGTCACTATCTGTTTGATTTGTAGCGAGATAATAGTTTGTGCTATATAGATGGTTTGTTTCGGTATTACTATAAACATCATCGAAGATAAAAGCGTATTTTGTGCCATTAATGTCATTAACTAATTTATTTAAACGATCATAAGTTCTCGTTTTACTGAAATTAAAACTAGTTTCTCCGTTCATGGGAGTCACGACATAGTCATTGACGATGAGCGGACTATTGTAATAGCCGATTATGTTAATTTTAATGAAACCTCTACGAGTGCCAGAGGTAAAACGTGATGGACCAATTTGGTGGACAGAAGCAAAAGCCTGAACATTTAATTGTCGAATTAAGCTTTTAAAGCTGTTGGTTTCTGCATCAAAATTGGATACCTTGAAATTACCAGCGAGGGTATATTTATGCATTTCCGGCGTATCCGCATTAATAGTTTGAATAGTGCCATCAAGTTGGCAGTAAGCTGGATAACCATTATAGAAATTAAAAGCGTTAGTTTGACTATTTCTATCGTCTTTTAAAATTTTTGTGCCATAGCTATCGTCTGCGTCGTGCTTGCTAGTGTCTATATATTTGGCAGCTTCAGAGAACGGTTGATAATAGTCAAGGAAATAAAGTCCACCAACAGGCTGATACCAATACTTATCTGAATTCCCATTAAAATCATCAGTTTGAGTTTTATTACCTGCACTTAGGGTGACTGTTGCGCCCTTATCAATTATTAAATATGAACTAGGAGCGAAAATATAAAGGTTGCTGATTTCTGCTTTGGTTCCGGGATAAAGATGAAAACGATAGTAGGGCGGAACATAAAATGGGCTGCGATTAGTGGTCATATTACCGGAAATACGGCTAGCATCTGTATATTTAAAATACATGCTGAAACCATTTAATTTAATGTTACCTGACAATAAGTTATAGTTAATTTGCATATCTTGTAACATTCTTTTAGAAGAATCGGAACCACCGATATACATATCATCGTTATAGCTAACAAGTCTTTGAATTTCGCCACCATCTTCAGAAGTAAACTCGAAGAAAGCACCAGAATTTTTATCGCCAATCATAAGGATCTCATACCAAAGACCGGCATGTGATAACAAACTATCACTACCTAGACGGATCCCTAATTTCGCATTAAATTTAGAACCTTGTTTAAAAATTATATTGCAATCTAAATAAGGAGATTTGAAGAAGCTAAAAGGCTGACCAGCGTAAAAATATTGAGTTGGGTAACTATCTTCTCTAGCCGCATCTTCAACCGTCATCGTTGCCCACATTTCCGCTCCGCTTTCAAGGACGATGGTGCCGGGTTCTCGACCGGAGTTATCATATTTAGCTGAATCGGTGATAGAACCGAAAACATCCAATTTCCCTCCATTCGCAACAATTAGGTTGTAACCATTTAAATCGAGTTCGACGTAAGCACCATTGATGATATTTTGTAAATAAGCTTGAGGGAAATTATAGTCACCGCCACTGACACCGACCCTGGCGGCTAATTCGAGCATCGTCCCACTTAAAACAACATCATTTTGCAGTTGAAAACGAATAGGGCAATAGTTTGGTGTTACCTGACCTGATGTGCCTGTGTCGCCTATAACGTTGCTACCATAGACTTTGGATTTGTAGGGCGTCGCTGAAATAGTTTTTGCTTGGCTCTTGCCTTCACTATTGTTATAGGGGTCATAGGGCACGATGTTTTCTTGTGAAAGTGATTCAAGGCCAATTGTTGTATCGCCAACAGTACCATTATTGGTATTTTTGATTTTTTGGTTGACTAAGGGTTTTGAACTTCCATTCCACTCCATTTTTCCGTTATAACGATCATCTGCGTTTTCTCGTACAACCCTTGTATACCAGTTATTTTTATAAATATACTTATCCCAAGAAATAAGTTTAACTTTCCTAACGTCGTTTCCGTTATAGTCGGTTTCTTCGATCGTTTTATCACCGCTAGTGTCAATTTTATCTGATGGGGGATCAACCTCTTTAAAGACATAGGGTTGATTGATTTCCGGATGAGTATTTAAGAAAACCGGGTTCCCGTCTTGGTCATTAGTAGTGGCTTTCCAGACTTTACCGCTGGAATGTTTGGGGGCATCTAAAATATCGAGAGTGTCACCTTTTTTGCAGTCGATGTATTTAATACTGCTATTATTTTCGTCTGCAAAATGGACACGATAGGTCTCGTTTTCAGCTGAACCACTATCGGTATTGGAAGAAAAGACTTCAGGGATAAATTGTACGAAAGCGGCCGCTCCGATGGAAATAGAACCGACAATGGCGAGCGATAATACTAAGAGTTTAGCTTTTTTATTCATCTTCTATTTCCTCCTTATCTCTTTATAGCGGTCAACTTAACCGCGACCGATGGTTGCTCAGTTTGAATGATATTGGCTTTCGTTCCCCTGAAGTTAAGAGAAACATTAAAGTCGACGTAACCTGGCCCTGGGGCTGCAGGAACGAAGGGTTCCGCAATCTTTTGGTTAGCGCTATTGACGAAGGGCACCATGTAAGAAATGGTGATAACTTGGTTATTAAGAGTGGCTGCAGGGGTAGCTGAATTGGAAGTATAACTATTTCCGTTACTAAAGGTTTTCGTGAAAGAATACGCAGCGGTTAAGTTAACCCCGGTGATAGCGTCTTTAAAGGTGATGGTCCAATCAACTTGTAACGCATCGAAATTGGCCGGTTTCCAGTTATTATAATTTCCGGCACTAAAATTGATGTTCTTAAGTTTCGCAGTCGTTCCGCTCGCATAAGTGAATTCGTTCGTGAAGGTCCCATTACTTTGGTCATAAGTTTTCCCAAATACGGCATCATAGATGGAGAGCCCCTCAAGCTTGGAACTCCCAAAGGTTAAGAAGTTAAGGGAAGAGGTGGTGACAGCTCCTACTTCAATTTGGTTTTGAAGGGGAACATCAACGGGATCAGGCATCCCTTGGAAAGCGATTATGAATGACGAAAAACCCACTCCGGTGATCGCCGAAGCCGCCACAGTTAAGAACGTCAAAATAAGGGCTTTCTTTTTCATTAATTATTGCGTTATCTCCTCAAAACAGGCATATAAAGTTAGATTTCCGAATACTGGAGTGATATCAGTGAAGTGCCCAGAGTTGGGGGAAGAGGGTCCATTAGGACTGGTCCACCAACCAATAAAATTATGGCCTTCTTTATAGACTTCTGGTAAGTCATTGATATAAGAACCTTTCTTAACTTCCCGGACCGTTGAAGTAGCAGTAGTGAAAGATCCACCATTCGGGTCAAAGGTGACAACATATGTTGTTTCATCGTTTTCTAACTGCGCGATTAATTCCCATGTTCCCCCTTGATAACAGTAAATTCTTAAATTCTGAATGTCGAAATAGAAATCCCCTTCATTCACGGAACCCGCTAAATCTTCGCTTGGGCGACCACTGCCTCTTAACCAAATGGTTCCCCGGTCCGGCAGCGGAATCGTTAAATATTGGGGTTCTGACCCATCGTCATAGGTGATTTCAATAAAGTAGTTATTCCCTAAGGTATAGCCGACGATACTTTGGATACCCCGCCCATTAGTGCCGTCTTCCCCGTTTTGGTAGGGAATGGTGATAATGGTCGGTTCTTTGCCGCCGGTATAGGTGATAGTGATGGTGACCATGTTGGTATCTTCATCAACTGAGGTTTGGACTTGGTCAATCCCGACTGTGGGAGCTAAGTTGAAACTTGTTATTTTGCCATCGGTGGTGGTGATATTAACAGTTGTAACCCCTGTATCAGGATCCGTCGTCGCTTCAATGTTCTCAATCCCAGTGGCGTACGGAATCTCAATCACCTTATCGGGAATTTCTTCATCGGTAAAACTAAAGGTCACTTCTAAGCCGGTCCCATCTTCTAAGGGGGCCCAGGTGACGTCTTCAATGCCGACCCCGCTCATACCGGTTTCCCCTTGTTCACCTTTGGGAATGGTGAAAGTGACGGGTTCTAAATCTTCATCGGTGAAATTGATGGTGATGACAGTGTTTCCGTCTTTATCTAAGGTATGGGTGATGTTACTGATCATCATCCCTTCATTGCCTTTAAAGATGGAACCGCAGGAGGTAAGAGATGCAGTTCCTGCTAAGGTTAACAAAGATAGACCTAAGAGTTTTTTCATGTTTTTCATTTTCTAATTCCTCCGATATCGATAGCGGGTAAGTTGCTAATCCAAATATAGTTTTGTCCCATGGACGTGATGATGTTGTAATCGATGCCGCATACCTTGCAGTGGTGGGTATCGAGTTGAAGCGGGGTGCCGCAGACGGGGCAGATTTCGTTCTTGATAGCCAGCGTGAAGGTGAAGGCTTTAAAGATGCCACCATAGTCTTCCACGAACAGAAGCGGGACCTCGAAGGGTTTTACCCCATCATCTATTTCAAGGTAAGGCAAGAAGTATTCGTACTTCAGTTTTAAGTTATAGAGAATACCGATACCGTCGCTACTGGTTTGTTTAACTTCGAAGACCCCATTTTCAATGTGGACGTTGAAGCGGAAGTTGTTATACATATAGTCCGCTCGGTCAACGTAGAGATATTTATCTCTTTCGCTCTTGACCGGTTTCTTGATGACCTTAAATTCTTTTTCCATATCGCTTAAGACTTTAAGGTAGAGCTTATTGGTCGTCGCATAATCGACCTTTAAGCTATCTAAGTAGAAACGATAGACATAGTTATAATCCGGGTCATTGAGCAAGAGGTTAGTGGGTTGAATCTCGTTTCGATTTAAGGCCTTCACTTCTTTATAGAAGGGGTGCCCCTTTAAAAGGGACATAAAGGAGTTAATCCTTCTTAAAAACATCGCGACCCTCTCATTATCTTCTTGGAAGGTGAGGGATAAGGAGTCATGCATAAGGGCTAAAGCTTGATTAACATTTCCGTACTTATTGAAGTTCAGGTTACTTTCGATCCCTAGTTTACTTAGTAAACGTTCATTGCTGACCGCTTCTAAGCTTTTAAGGAGAGAAGTGAATTCATTTAAGACTAAGAGGACGAATCTATTCTCATAGATATCGAGGTTAAAGGTATTTTGAATGGTGTAGGCCTTTTCTGGTCTAATCGTCCCATTATCATTGGTGAATAACTTCGGGTTCCGGTAGGTCTTCAGCATAAGCCTGGAATCGAAGTGCTTAAGGTTTTCAACTCTCACGATATCTTCTTCGGTGGTTAATTGGCCCTTTTGTTTACGGAAGATATTGGCCATATGTTCTAAGACCGAAAGGATTTCTTGAAGGTACGCTTCTAAAAAGGGGTAGCCGAAAAAGGGCATCCCTTCTTTCATGACGTTTTTCTTCAAGGTCTTCGCCATTGTTATAACCTCTTTAAGAGTTGTTTAATTTTCTTTCTACTTTCCGTGAAGGAAGTTTCACCGTAAAGTTCGGTAATCTTCTTTTCTAATTTTTCTAAGCTTGGTCTTAAGCTCGCTTCAAAGCGGCCTTCGAGCTTGCGCAAGACTTTCGTCATAAAGACGTAATCTAAAGCGTCTTCCTTTTTACCGGTGATTTCGTTATAGATGGGGGCTAAAAGGTGGAGTTGATGGATGAGCCGGTTCCCAATCGCAATCCCGAGTTCATCGTACATAAAGCCTAATAAGTTTTGGAAAGTTGAAAGTTCCGCTGTACTTAATTGGTTATCCTTCTTTTGCATAGCTTTACTAAAGAGCTTACTTAAAGTAATGTAATCGGTGTATAAGGGTTTCGCAGCCTTACTAAACGTTAACGGAGCTTGCTGGGTATCGAAATCAAGGATGATCGCCCGGTCGATAACTTTATCGGTGACGGTGAAAGTGGAGTCATCTTTGTTACAGGTCCCGACGAAGAATAAAGAGGGGCTGATCGGTAAGTTACCGCTGGATAAATGACGAGGGGCATCGTAAGTTCTCGGAAGCTGCAAGATATTGATCTTTTGGTCTTCCACCGGATATTCCATGACGCTTAAGAAATCCGCGAAATAGTATTCGATCCGGCTGATGTTCATTTCGTCTAAGACAACGAGGTGTACTAAGTTATCTTGGTAAGTGGTCCGGTACATCGCTTTTAAGAATTCGGTTTCGTGGTAAGTGGAGGTGAATTCGTTATAGTACCCGAGGAGGTCACTTTTTTCTCGATAAGTGACTTGAATCGCTTCAAAGTACGCTTCCCCACCTAAGAACTTCATAAAGTAACGGGGGAGGGAGCTCTTACCGGTCCCGCTGATACCTTCAAGGATGATGAGTTTTGTCGCGTTCAACGCTGAAACAAATAAAGCTAATTCTTTAAAGGAATAATAGAGTTTCCAAGAAGTGGCTAAGTAGTTCTGTAAATCTTCGGTGAAGGTTTTAAGGGTTAACTTATCGTCTTGGGTGACCGGGTTAAAGATCGTGTTGACGCTTAAATATTCGTCATCGATAGCGGTCAAGTTCTTAAACACCTCTTTCTTATCGTCTAAGGCCTTCGGAGCTTCACGCGTTGCGCTCGCGACGATCTGCCCACCTTGGATGGTGCTGACGGCTTGGTTCGGGGTGACGTTGTTGAAGCTCTTATTTAAGTTCTGTTCATCGCTTTCTTTTTCTTCTTGGATTCTCTTTTGCTCGTCTAAGAGTTCTTCTAAAGCTAAATCATGGTTCTCTTTAATCGAACTTGTCTTAATGCCCCGATAGGCGAGGATGATACCCGCGATAAGGACAGCGACAACGAGGAAGATGATGAGCGAAAGAATTAAGGATTGATAGAGATAGGTTAAGGTCGTGACGTAGCCATCAAGTCCGCCCGGAATATTAAAGAGCGACGCGAGACCGAAGGAGAGGAAAAGACCAGCGGCAAAAGTGGTTAAGTAATAGATCCAACTCTTGGAGGTGAAGTATTTTCCTTCTTTGGTTTTAAAGTACGCTCCTTCATAGGTGATGATAGTGGTGACGACCGGAATATAGATGATGATGAACAACATCATGATCCAGATGCCGACATTTCCCTCAATCTCTTTAAAACCTAAGATTTGATTAAACCCGACGACCGGGGAATTCTTGGAAAAGATGATGTAACTAGCGTCGCTCATTAAACTGATGAGCAAGAGTAACACGCTGAACAAGATCGATAAGGCGATCGCTAGTTTGTGATGACTATTCAGTCTTAACTTCATGATGTAGTTCTCCTTGGGGGAGGGTGATTTCATCCCCATTCTTATATGTGATAGTCGTTGGGACTTGGTTAAGTTCTTCGTTTAAGTGGATGGTGACGTTTTCCCCATCTTTTTTCAGGCTTCCTTCTTTACAGGTGACGATAAAGAAATCTTTATCTTTCACATATTGGATAAGAAGGGATTTTCTTTCTTCTGTTTCCCTTTTTAACTTCAAGTTAATAACGGAATAGAAGATAGCGAGATACGTAAGACCCCCGAAAGTCAATAAGCCGTAGTAACTCTGGGTGAAGGTGACCAAGGCTCCCGCGTAAGGGAGGCGGAAGGAGTTATAGACTCCGACAATGTTATCGTTTGTTACCGGAACTTCATCGTTCCCACTATTAGCGTCCCCCCGGGTCACGAGATACGTAGGATGTTTTTCAATCACCCGGTGGATGAGGTTCCTCCCACTTCCCGGGTAGTAGACCACGATATCGTAGAGCTCGACATCCTTAATATCGTCGACCTTCGTAATACCGATTAGGTCATTGGTTTGTAATTGATTATCGATATGATTATCGAAGAGATAAATATTTTCTTCGTTCTTATAGCTCATCGAAGCTGAACCGACCGCGATAAGCTGAGTGTTGGTGAGGTTAGTAAACCTAGCTACTAAACCCATCAAAAGAAAGATGGAAAGCAAGACTATCGCGATATCCATGAGAATATCGACAACTTTTTTAAAGATTGCTTTCTTATCTTTCGCTTTATCCTTTTTATCATAAAGAGTTTTGAGGATGGTCACATCGTTAGCCCCAGTTCTCGTTTCTTCTTTCGCAACCTTAAGGTAATAGATAAGAAGCCCCGAGGAAATCAGGACTATGATGACAACCATCCCCAAAACTACATAGAACATTGATTAAAAGGAATAGAGATTAAGCAGCAGCAGCTTTGTTTAAGGTAACGGTAAGGGTTAACGCATTGCCGCCAGAAGCTGCACTCGACATTGAAGCAAGGCTCGTTTTAACTTGATCAATAGAATCAGTTAAAGTGGTGTCGAAATATTCGGTCGGGTTTTTACCACCGAACGCAGAACCCCATTTGAGGGTAACAGTTTTGTTGGTCAACTCAACAGTGGCACCCGCTCCACTTTGCCCGTGTTCACCAGCAGGGATAACAGTTTCATCAAGAGCGAGATAGTGACCGTCAATTAAAGCACCGGAAGCGGTGACCGTAACACCGGCCCAAAGAGTAGGATCGCCTGTAACAGTAATATCAAGGGCAACGGTTAAGTCTTCAGCGTGGGTCCCGTCCCATTGCCAAATGCCAGACGTATCATTTTGCTTCGCATCAAGGCTAATAGTCTTGTCCCCGTCATTCAGCTTGACTTTTAAATCGATCTGATTGTCTGTAACGTCACCGACACTGATAGAAGGGGTGACAGTACCAGAGTTATCGCCACCGGTGACAACGAAAGCAGCCGAAGCCACGGTAACCACGGAGACAACGCCAAAACTGATCGAAGCTCCGAGGATGATTTTGCTTAATTTGCTTTTCATGTTTTTCTCCTTTTGCATCTAAGCTTATGTTAAATTTAGGTTTTTTCGTAAGAAAAGACAAAATTTTGTGGAATTCGAGGGGTGGGGGCTTTAAATGATAAATATAAGTTCCCATCGATACTTTTGAACTTTCTTTACAATCTTAAACTCCTCATTTCCCATCCTTAGAGTTCCAATTTTAAGGCCAAAATACCCATAAAACAATATAAATGGCTCATTATTTGTAGCATTTACACTTTTTTACAGGCTTTAAAATGGAACATGAAATTTTGCTTTAAATTAGCGTTCTTTACAAACACATTAGTATTTATCATGTGAAAAACTATGTGAAAATTGATTGTAAATTTACATTGTAACTAAGATAGTTCGTTTACGAATTCAACATGTTTTAAGTATATTTTTTCTTTAACCTTATTTAACTAAAATTCCTGGTTTTTTTCTTCCTTTGGAGCAGTTAAAATAAGAAGAAAGGTTTCAACTTATGACAAACAAGACGTCGAACGTCCAAACCAATCACGGGCTTAAGCTCAATTTAAAACGGACGTTCATCATTGGTCTTGCTTTCTTCGGGATCCTTCTTCTTTGGCAAGTTTATGATGCCAACTGTCCGATTCTTTTAACGGAATTATTCATGGAGTACATGCCCCAAGCAGAGCAGGAAAGCGAAGTGCAGTACCTAGTAGGCGTTATTATGGCTTTAGATAATTTAGCTGCTTTGATATTGCTTCCGATATTTGGTCATTTGAGCGATAAAACAAAAACTCCAATTGGGAAACGGATGCCGTATATCTTAGTAGGGACACTGGTGTCCGCTATCGCCTTCCCTTTTATTCCTCTTTGTTTCTATTGGAATAACTTAGCTGGGATGGTTTCTGTCATGGGTATCGTCGTCATCTTCATGATGATGTACCGGAATCCGGCAGTGGCTTTAATGCCGGATATCACCCCGAAACCTTTAAGAGCGAAAGCCAACGGCATCATCAACATCATGGGTTATTTAGGTGGGGCATGCGCGACCGTTCTTGGTCTCTTCCTCATCGTCAGTGATTTCTCGGACCCTAATAGTGGTTGGGCTTACCAAAACATTTGGGTCATTGAATTACCTTTCTTAATCGCCAGTATCTTAATGGTTATTACTTGCCTCATTCTCTTCTTTAAAATCAAAGAACTTCCCCTTGAAAAAGAATTAGCTAGGGATATGGAAGAAGGGGAGAAAGAATCGGAAGTCGATGCTTCAACTGTCGGCCCGAAAGAAAAGATGAGCAAGAAAAACTTAATCACCTTAATTCTTATCCTCGCAGCCGAAGTATGTTGGTTTATGTGCGATAACGGGCTTAACACGTATCTCGGTAACTATCTCGTTTATTACATGGACACCAAATCCAGTATGGCTTCTACTATTGTCTTAATCGGTGGGGTCGCGAGCGTCATCGGTTTTGCGGTCGGTGGTATCATTGCCGATAAGATTTCCCGTAAATGGACAATCTTCCTGGGGCTCGCTCTCTATTTTGTCGCGGTCTTCTGGCTCTGTTTCGTAAGACCTAACGGGATACCGGAAGGATCAAGCGTGGCCAGTTTACCTTGGGACTTCTATCCTATCTGGATCATCAAAGGTTTCGGTATCGCTTTAGTTAATACTTGTTCTTACCCGATGGTCGTGGAACTTAGCACCAAAGATAAGGTTGGGAAGTTCACGGGGTACTATTATGCGGCTAGCATGAGTGCTCAAACCTTAACATCCGTCCTCTTAGGTTTACTTCTCTTCGCTCAATCTTGGTGGTCACTTCCAGTTTATTGCACGGTCTTCATTGGACTTTCCTTATTGATTTTCTTCTTTGTTCGGAGTAAACGTAAGGTGAATAAAGAAACTAAAGCTTTAGAAGGTAAATAATTTATGCCGGCCATCATCACTCACTATACATACGCGAAAGAAGCGGTCATCGATAAAACCAATCCGTTTTTACCTGCGCTTTACGTTGGAGCGCAAGGACCGGATCCCTTCTTCTTTTATGGGCAACGTCCTTGGGCGAGGCATACAGGAAGAAAAAACGTCAATGCTTTTGGAGTTAAACTCCATCACATGGATATCACCGATGCTTACTTCCTTTGTTTAGATTACGCGAGTAAGAGCAGTGAACCGGAGCTCCTTTATAGCTATATTGAAGGTTTATTCCTCCACTATACCCTAGATAGGAATTGCCATCCTTATATCTTCTCCAGAGCGGGTTTTGCGAAAGACGAAGCGATGAAGAAGAAACTTGGAGCGTCCCATTCTTATTTTGAAACGATTCTCGATGTTTTAATCGGGAAACAAAATGGGACGTTTACGGAACACGCTGATATGTATATCAAGATGGATGATAAGTGGACGAAAGAAATCAGTAAGATGTGGGACTTCGTCAATAAGCTCACCCTTAAAGAAGAGATGTTCACCGACGATGCTTTCTATCTTTCGTTAAAGGACTATCAAAAAGTTTTAAGACTTACCAATATCCCTCATTACGGGAGTTATTTGCTAACCCTTTTGATGGGAAAAAATAGTGTTGCTCACCGGATGAATTATCCAAGAAAACTTAAGAAATCTTTGCAAAACCTCGATTTCTTAAACGAAAATCACAGTGTTTGGTTAGACCCGGTAACGGGAAAAGAACGAACGGAAAGCTTCGATGATTTAATGAAAAAAGCTGAACAAGATTATCAAAAGGTATATCAAATTCTTGAAAAGATAAAAGAGAACCAAGAAGGGAAAGTGGAACTGAGAAAGTTCGTCAATAATATCGATCACGATGGTTTCCAACCCAGTGACGAAAAGAAATTCATGAGTCCCATCTGGCCAACTTTGGACGTTAAGAAACTATGAAAATCTTCCGTAACGGATTTTGGCAGAAGTTTTTAACAATCCTCGTCATCTTACTTGACTTAGGGTTCTTAATCACTTTAATCGCGTTACTGGGGCTCGGCGCTTTAAACACGACCTATGCTTTATTGGTCTTATTTTTATTCTGGCTTGTTAACTTTACGGTTTTAGTTTTCATCATGAATAACAACGCTAGTAGTTTGGACTACAATGCCGCGTGGTTATTCTTTGTCGGTTGTCTTCCTTTAATAGGGGCGGTCATCTATATTCTTTTCGCCCATAAGATGCGGACGAAAAGGCAATCGAAGTTTTTAAGTAAATACTATTCGATTATTAAAGCTGATCAGAGCGATAGTTATGTGGAAGAGAAGATTAAACGGGATTACCCTTCTTCTTACCGAATCATGAAATATGCGGAACGAGCGAGCGAATGTCACGCTTATGAAAATACCTCGGTTGAATATTTTCCATTAGGGGATGAAGTCTTAGACGTGATGTTAAGAGAAGTTAAGAAAGCTCATCACTACATCTTCATCGAATACTTCATCATTAAACCTGGAAAGATGTGGAACTCCATCCTAGAAGTCTTAAAAGAAAAGGTGAAAGAAGGAGTGGACGTCCGTGTCGTCTATGATGACGTCGGGAACTTAGGGGCGACCCCTGTTCACTATGACCAAGTATTAAGAAGTTACGGTATCAAAGCGAGAATCTTTAATAAGATTCGACCGATGGTCGATATCCGGGTCAATAACCGGGACCATAGAAAAATCTTTGTCATCGATGGCCATACCTGCTTCACGGGCGGTATCAATTTAGCGGACGAATATATCAACCAAGAAGTCCGGTTCGGTCACTGGAAAGATAACTGCATCATGATTAAGGGGAAAGCTGTCTATGGTTTTACTCTCCTCTTCCTCAGCGCCTGGATCTGCTATTATGACTCGAAAGCAACCATCAGCTATAACTACTACAAACCCGAAACCTTTATCGATGAAGATAACGGTTTCCCAAGAAGCGATGGGTACGTCCAAGCGTACGCTGATGTGCCCTATAGCGATTATTCTTGCGGTTTAGGGGTCTACACGTCTTTACTTGGGAACGCGAAGAATTATGTCTATATTTCGACCCCTTATTTAATTCCGGACGAAAAGATTAAGAACGCCTTAAAGATGGCGGCTCTGTCCGGCGTCGATGTTCGAATTATCACCCCTCATATCCCGGACAAAAAAGCCGTCTTTATGTTGACGAGAAAGAATTACGGGCAACTCTTAAAAGCGGGAGTCAAAATCTATGAATACACTCCTGGTTTCATTCATCAAAAGATGTTTGTCGCTGATGACAATGTCGCGACCATCGGCACCATGAACTTAGATTACCGGAGCCTCTTCCTCCACATGGAAAACGGTACTTTACTCATCGGTAACTCTTCCATTCAAAGCATGAAACAAGATTTCCTTAATACCATCGAGGTATCCGAAGAAATCACCATGGAAAAATGGAAGAAAATGCGAAATAAATATGGCTTTTTCTGGTATTTATTAAATCTTTTCGCCCCGTTATTGTAGAATAAAGGGGTATGAAAGCAGTTACCCCTTTTTTCCGCATCGCTCAATGCGCTTTATATATCGGTCAAAAATTCGTTAAATATCGCCGTCCTTTAGTCATTGAAAGTGGGGATTTCCCTTCTTCTTTAATCAGTGTCCTTAAGGCTAATAATATTTATCGTCCTTTCTTTGTGACAGGACCAAATATTTATAAGAAGGGACTCTGTGAACCTTATATCAAAGCTTTAAAAGATAATGGTTTATCACCCTTTATCTTTACCGATACCAAATCTAATCCGACGTTTGATGAAATCTATGTCGGTCGAACTTTAGCGAAGAAGAATAACTGCGACTGCATCATCGTCCTCGGTGGGGGATCCGTCATCGATACCGGTAAACTGATCGGTGTTCTTCTTAAAAGTTTAAGAAAGAGCCTCCATTCCTTTAGAGGAATCTTAACTGTTCACCATTCATTACCTTTCTTCGTTAGTATTCCAACGACGGCCGGTAGTGGTAGTGAAGCTAGTATTTCCGCGGTAGTGACGAATCCCAAGACCCACCAGAAGTTCGCGGTCAGCTCGCCTCAATTAGTCAGTGATGTCATTCTTTTAGATCCCTCTTTACTCGTTAAATGCCCGAAGAAAACCATAGCGGAATCCGGGATGGACGCGATGAGCCACGCGTTAGAGAGTTATTTATCAAGATATAAGAACG
>UQOB01000022.1 GCA_900542595.1 uncultured Mollicutes bacterium
AGAAGAGGCCGATGAGGGAAAGAAATACGGCAAGTAATAACCCATAAAATATCCATGGAGCGTGCAACTTACTCCTAAACCGTTTCGTCAGCTGCATCAAAAGCCAAGGCAAGATACCGAGCAACATATAAACGATGGTCACATAGAAGTTATAGGGCCCGGTCGGAAACACAAAAGCGGGTATCAAGTCACTGCACACCCCGACCGCTAAACCATAGATGGGGCCGAGGAAGAGAGAAGAGAAAATAATGATACCCGGGGTTAAAGAGATTCTAAGGTAAGGTAAAGACCCAGTCGGGATTAACTTCGCGACTAAGGTAAAAACGACCGCGACCGCGATTAAAAGGGCCCCGTAGGTTATTTTCTGTGTCTCCGTCAGTTTCATAATTTCATCACCTCTTCTAAATATTCTTTGACCAGGTAAGTAAAGTTTAAGCTCCCGGTTACTAAGATAATTTCTTTCTCTCTTTCACTTAATGCTTGGCTTAAAGCCGCTCCATAAGGTTCAATATAATGCTCATCGATATTCTGGGCTAAATAATCTTCCCGGGTCGCACTTCTACTACTCGGGAAAGTCGTAAGAAGAATATCCTTCGATACTTCTTTTAAGAGATTTAAATTTTCTTTAAAGCTCTTATCTTTAAAGGTCGCATAGACAACTTTTAGATTAGTGAGATTAATCTTTTTAAGGCTAAACACTAACTCCTTCATCGCGTCCTTATTATGCGCCCCATCTAAAAGGAAAGGTCCAATCCGTTCAAAACGGCAGGGTAAATAAAAATTTTGAAGACCATTTCGTAACGCGAATTCATCGAAGGGGAATTTTAACCTAAGATAGAACGCCGCGGATAACGCTAAAGCGACGTTCTTCAGCTCATAATACGCAGAAGTGAGAATTCTTAAATTTTGGTAACCGGTGATATCAAAAGAGAAACCGGGATCCAGGTATTTAATATCATGGAGTTCCATGACTTTAAGGACATCTGACGACTTTTTTCTCGCTTCCAGTTTGATGACTTTTTCGGCTTCAATATCCATTTTTCCAAGCAAAACGGGGATATTTTGTTTGATAATGCCGCTTTTATTGAGAGCGATCTCTCTGACATTACTCCCTAAGAAACTTTGGTGTTCTAAACTAGAACTCGTAATGATGCTTAAGAGAGGCTTACTATCTAAGAAGTTTGTCGCATCCTTCTCCCCGCCCATCCCGCATTCGATAATCGCAAGGTTAACATTCTTAAAAGCGAAATAGTCATACGCGATAATCACCTGCATTTCAAAAGAGGTTAAATCTCGATCTTTAAACGTGTCATAACGTTGATTGAAGAGTTCCGTATATTCTTCTTCCGTTATCTCTTGGTTATCAACCATCACCATCCCTAAGAAATTATGAAGGGTGGGTTTAATAAATAAACCAACGTGATACTTAGCAGCGACAAAAATATCATTGATCATCATCGCGGTCGACCCTTTACCGTTACTGCCCGCGATATGGACATAGGGAAAGGGAATAGTTAAATGGTAATCATGAATATATTTATCAATATTCTCCCGGGTATAACGTTTCATCGTTAAATCCCGTTCCTT
This sequence comes from uncultured Mollicutes bacterium, assembly GCA_900542595.1. GTDB lineage: Bacteria > Bacillota_I > Bacilli_A > RFN20 > CAG-826 > UBA4951. The sequence goes on from UQOB01000022.1 coordinate 1,588, forward strand.
ATAAAACTGAACAATCTCTTCAAAGGTCTTAGACATCGCTTTCTCCTTTGCTGATGCGGTCAATTTTTCGTTTCAGTTCTCGTTCCTTAATGCTCGCGCGTTTATCATAAAGCTTCTTACCTTTCGCTAAAGCAATTTCGACTTTCGCTTTCCCGCGTGACAAAAAGACTTTCACCGGGACACAGGTATAGCCATCTTCTTTCACCTTCGCTTCATATTTCTTGATTTCTCGTTTATGAAGCAAGAGCTTCCGGTCACGGAGATGGTCAACGTTAAAGATGTTCCCTTCTTTGTAACTCGCAATGTGGAAATTAGCGATATAAGCTTCATCATCTTTAAAGAAGATATAGCTATCGCTTAAAGAGGCATTTCTCTTTCTTAAGGACTTAATCTCAGTACCCGTCAATACAAGTCCAGCGGTGATAAAATCCGATAAGAAATATAAATACCGGGCTTTCCGGTTTTCTAAGAGGACGGAGGAATCTTGTTTCTTACTCATAACTAACTTGCTCAATGGTCAAGGAACAGAAAGAGGCGTCCCCTTTCTTTTCCGTGCCGTTTATTTTAATGCGATATGGGAAAAAGTTACCATCATTAAAGATAAAACCATTCTCATCTTTCTCTTTAAAGAAGCCTTTAAACTTCGCCGCATCAAAATACCCATGCTTACTATCGGGATTAAATAAACTCCCGTTATTAGCGAAGAACTTTTCATGGTACTTGTTGTAATCTTTATTTTGGAAAGTATTAACCCCGTTACTTTCTAATAAGTGAATTAAGAACTTCCCTTCTTCCTTACTTTCAGAAGGAGTATTCGAAAACGCATACGTATAGAAGTTATCTGACGTACTATTCACGATATCTTCTTTCGTAATAGAAGGAACGATATCTCCATCCACATAACTCGCCCCAGAACGGTGACGATTCTTCAGCCTCGCATCGACGTGATAGATTTTTAAGCCGCTGGAAGAGTAGAGCAATGGGTAATTGCCACGATATCTATAACTACTATCGAGTTTATTAAGGCCTTCCGGCACATAGAATTCTAGTAAGAGATATTCGCTGAAGGGATTACCGTTAAAGTCATTGGAAGTGGGAATGATTAAGAACGACCCATGATTAGAATCTTCCAGTTCAATGGTGATGGGAAAGTCTAAATCACTCGTTACCACGTAAGGGGAAGCCCAACCTAACATATACTTGGTGAACATATTGTGATCGCCGAGATTTAAATCCATCATATCGAGCCCCCCGACTGGGGAATAGTATTTGTAATCAAGATTTTTATAGTTCGGATTATTTTCATCGGTATTGTAATAATCCTTGATTCCCATCAGGTGGCTGGTTTCATGGATAAGGGTCCGACTATCGATGACCTTATCCCCGCTTAAAGAGAAGAAATCAACGCTGAGCCAAGTGTAACTAGAAGGATATGGATTCTCTTTATTTGGGGTTCTCATGTAATCCCAATAGGTATAGGCCCAAAACTCGGTTAATCTATCTTCCCTTAAGCCATTGTTTAAATAATAATCCCGACCATTTAAATAATTGGGGGAACTATAGATGAGGTATACCGCGTCAATATAGCCATCCCCATTTAAATTATAATCTTGGGGATCAAATAAAGTCTGTTCTAAGTAATAGTTATATGCTTCACGCATGAAATCAGTTGACCGGTGTTGATAGGTCGCGACTTTATTCATCGCCTCATATGAATTTTCCGAAATTCGGTAAATTGGAAGCACTTCTGCCGTGATATTGAGCTTTCCAAAGCTCGATTTCTGGTAATAAGTCTTTAACGATTCAAAGTAAGAAGGGGCCTCGCTATTAAAGACTTCATCCAAATAATCAGTGATGTTATCGTTAAAAGGAAAGTCTGGAAATTCAATCGGCATCACTAAAGCTTTTTGTTCCCCTATTGCCGGCATAAAAGGTGTTCTTCTACCTTCTGATGAATAAGGTAAATCATAAGAAAAGACGGAAGGATCCATTTTCTTTAACGTTGTATCCGCTTCAATATACTTAAAATCCTTAGTGTCATCCCAGATGCTACAAGACAATAAACTAAGGCTAAAGAGGAGTAAAAAGAATAATAACTTTCGCTGACTTTTCACGTTTAAATTATAGCAAAAAGCTTAGGCTTTTATTTAGACGACGTAGAAATAGATGCTAAAGAACATCAAGATGGTTCCGAGAAGCACAAAGAAATGGAAGACCGTGTGGAACCAAGGGCTCTTTTTCTTACCTACCGCATAGAGGACCGCTCCAACCGTATAGCTAACTCCACCCATTAAGAGTAAGAACGTTCCCATCCACCAACCTAAGGACATCAGGAGAGGGTACATCGAAATGATGACGCACCAACCCATCAGGAGGTAGTCGACCATGCTGAAGATAAAGAATTTCTTAATGTTACAAGAATTTAAAACAATCCCGACGATACCGAGAACCATGACAATACCCCAGATGCTATATCCCCAACCCGGACTATATTCTCTTAAGGTCACTAAGCAATATGGGGTGTAGGTCCCCATGATTAAAAAGAAGACCATATCGTGGTCTAAGACCCTTAACACTCTTTTTCCGTTATTCCGGTATAAACCGTGATAGACGGAAGAGATGGTATAGAGCACTAAAAGAGAAAACATGAAGACAGCCGAAGTTACAATTCTCCAGGCATCACCGGTATAAGAAGCTTTAATTAAAAGGAAGATACCCCCGACCAAAGAAAAGATTACCCCGAAAGCGTGGCTTAGCATGTTCCACCATTCTTGCCGTCTGGTGTATGGAGGTAAATCAATCTCTTTAACTGTCATGAGGTCATTTTATGGGGTTTGGTATTAATGTCAAGTTAATTTAGTATCGCATACTAGATTAAAAACTTACCACCTTAAAAATAAATGAATACAATATAAGCATGGTCACCCTCTTAAGACGTCTATTTATCAAAGATTACCAAGATATAAAAAATCCAATTATCCGAAAAAAGCACATTGAATTAGCAAGTTTTTTCGGTTTATTTATCAATATTGTTTTGATTGTTCTTAAATTTACCGCGGCGATATTGATGTGGCAGATTACCAAAATCTTTTCGGGAGCTCTCCTCGCGGATGCTTTAAACAATACGACTGATGTAGTAACAAGTCTTATTAACATTATCTCCAATAAACTCAGCGAAAAACCGGCTGATAAAGAACATCCTTTCGGCCATAAACGAATTGAATATATCGCCAGCCTCATAATCAGCGTCATCGTCCTCGTTTTAGGGGCCCAGTTACTTCAAAAATCGATTACGAACGCTGTATCGTTAGTCACTAACCACTACACGCTTTTAACAATCATTATCTTAGCGGTCTCAATTTTCCTTAAACTCGTTCAAGGGTATATGTATAGAAGTATCTCTAAGTTAACTTCCAGCAGTCCCTTAAAAGCATCTTCTATCGATAGCATAAGCGATTCCTTCTCCACTACTCTCATTCTTATTGGGGCCATTATTTCGTACACTATTAACTTCGACTACTTAGATCCTTATATGGGTTTAGTTGGATCCTTATTCTTAATCTTTAATGGCTTAAAGTTAACCAAAGAATCCGCTACCCCGTTAATCGGAGAAAGAATCGATACGGAAGTCGTGAAACAAATCTTAAAAGAAGCGAAAGAATATCCCGGTATCTTAGGGATCCATGATATTCTCGCTCATAACTATGGACCGAATAAGTTTTTTATCTCTTTCCACGCGGAAATCGATGCGAAGTTACCATTGTTGGAAGCCCATGATATCGTCGATAGCTTAGAAAAAGAATTAAAAGAAAAATATCACTATGACGTGACGATTCACCTTGACCCCATCACCACCGGGGACGAAGAAACGGAACACTGCAAGGCTTTAATCAGTAAGACACTGCACGCTTTTGATCCATCTTTATCTTTCCATGATTTCCGCTTAGTTAAAGGGGTTAGCCACACTAATGTCATTTTTGATGTCTTGATTCCCTATGAATCGAAGAGCAAGGAAGATGAGATTAAACAGGTGGTCTTAGCTTGTTTAAAGGGACACACACCCCCATATGACGTCGTCATTAACTTTGACCGACCTTATTGAGCACTTCTATATCTCACGCTTAAAGAATGTGGTATTGTTGAAATAGAAATTGAAGGAGATAAACCAAATGGAAATCTATCGTTGCAATCACTGCGGCAATATTGCCGTTAAACTGGAAGACCACAAAGTCCCCCTCGTCTGCTGCGGGGAAAAGATGGCCCTCTTAGAAGCGAAAAGCCAAGATGCTGGTGTTGAAAAGCATCTTCCCGTTGTCACGCGTGAAAACGGAAAACTCGTCGTCACCTGTGGAAGCGTCCTTCACCCGATGACCGAAGAACATCATATCGGGTGGCTTTTAGTCACGGATGGAAAGAACTTCCAAATTAAATACTTAAAGCCGGGAGAGACACCGTCTACGACTTTTGAAGACATCCCCCACGGGGAAGCTTATAGCTACTGTAACCTCCACGGGTTATGGAAAGTGGCGTTCTAAACCAATAACCAGACAACAAGAAAATGGTTCCGCGTGGAACCCTTTTTGTTTGTGTTATTGATTAAAGGTAGTACTTGTTAAGGACCGCTAAAGTCTTGTCATCAAGTTCATAGACGAGCGGTTTCCCAGTCGGGATTTCGACGCTGATGATTTGGTCAGCGGTTAAGTGTTCGAGTTCCATGACGAGGGCTCTTAAGCTATTCCCGTGAGCGGCGATCAAGACCTTTCTCCCCTTCTTTAAGGCCGGCGCGATTTCCTCATCGAAATAAGGTTTAACCCGTTTGGCCGTATCGACTAAGCATTCGGTTAAGGGGCAATCTTCGATGGTAATTTCACCCTTCTTAATGAGTTCTTGGTATAAGGGTTGGTTACCTGGCCATCTGGGATCGTCTTTGGTTAAGGCCGGGGGTTGAACGTCCGCACTTCTTCTCCAAATATGGACTTGTTCATCGCCCCACTTTTTAGCACTTTCAGCTTTGTTTAATCCTTGTAAAGCCCCGTAATGCCGTTCATTGAGCCGCCAAGTGTAATGTTTTTCGATGTTATCTTCTCCTAATTCATGGAGAGCTAAATCCATCGTTTTGTTCGCCCGCATAAGGACGGAAGTATAAGCGACATCGAAGGTGTAGCCTTTTTCTTTTAAGAGCTTCCCAGCTTCTTTGGCTTCTTCAACGCCTTTGGGTGAAAGATCGACATCCGTCCAACCGGTGAATTTGTTTTCTAAATTCCACATCGATTGACCGTGCCGAATGAGAACTAATTTAATCATTCTTAACTCCTTTGTTTCCGTTAATGATTATACAAAAATTAAGGGTAAATAGCAGGATAAAGAAGTCGATATTGTTGTAAACATGCCGGTAAACAGAAAAAGGCGAGCTTTCTTCTCGCCTCTTTAATGGTTTTGTTCTTAGTTATTGAAGGGATCTTCTGGACTAACTAACGGTTTATTGTTGTTATTATCTTGCCAGTCCTCTTGATCGCAGAGAAGTAAGATACCGCTGATGATGTTGACGAAGATTAAGGTGCAAACCTTAAAAGCGATACTTAACTTCGTTTTCTTTTGAAAACCACGATAGGTGATAACCGTCATCGGAATGGACCAACAAAGAGGAACTAAGTTAAACAACGCAGACACGATACATATAATGTTATAAACCGTGATGAAAGTAGCAGGGTCAATTTCTGGTACAAGCCCCGCGTAGACTGGTCCTAAGGGCAGTATCGCTAAAAACGCAATAGCGGACATAGCGCAGCTGACGCAACTGAGAATATCAAGGATAAAAGCGGCTAATTTCATAGTTTTATCTCCTTACTTAATTAGTTTAGAACTTGAACGATTGTTTGTTAAATTCTTCCTCTTTATTTTTCTTTCTTCTTTTTAACAAGTTGAATAATCATAAAGATAATTATTACAACAAGTATCCCAACTACCCCACCGAAAATATCCAGTAAGACATCTTCTACCGCAGGTCCCCTACCCGGACTTAAGAACTGCAGTAACTCGGTGATGATCGATAAAAGGACGATCGATAAAGAAGAAGCTCCGACGGATAAAAGGTTTTTCTTATCATTCTTTTCAAAATAAAACATAAAGAAGAGAGAGGCTAATACTCCATTAACTAAGAAGAGACTAAAGTGCCCGATAAACTTACGTACTAAGTGATGAAAATCCCCTTCATTATCTTCATTGATGATTAGTCTCTTATTAACCTTAATCGTTAAGGTATCTTTAAGAGAAGGATTAAGAACACTTTCAATAGTTATCTTAGTTGTTCCTATTTCTTTTCCTTTAACGGCTAGAACGTTACTGGGAGTTTCACTCACTTCTAATATTGAGGGGTTCTCAACATCAACAATTCTAATTAAAGGTGAACTTTGAATAGGCTTAGTAACGCTAGTGATATAAAGGTAACTACCAACCGACACTTCTAAGCTCTTGTAGTTTAAAGTTAAAGAAGTTGGAATGGCTTCTTTTACTTCAATTGTTATTTCTCTTTTATCGTTATGGTCAAAGGGTGAATAGGCTTCCACTGTGACTACACCTTCTGTTCGGTAACCATATATAGCGAGGCTATTATCACTTAGTCTTTTAGTTCTAATGGCTAAAGGATCACTGACACTTTTAACATTAAAACAAGTCGTTCCTTCGAAGTTAGATGTGATGATAGTTCCGACATCTTCGCTTAAGACGTAATCATAGTCATTAATATAACTAACTCCAGTTGAAGATATATCCCAATCTTTAGTGGGTTTATCAGTTGTTCCTTCAACTATTAAGTTATAAGTATTGTCACCAATAGTTAAGGATGCTGGTCCTTCCTTTAGACCGGTGATTACTAAATCACTGGTAATATTGAGATTATTAGAACAAGTAACTTCTAATTTATTGGGGTCATAGATTCTTCTTAGATATAAATCGATGATGTGCTTCTTTTCTTCGCTTGTCATATTAGAAGTATCAACCCGGTCAAGAACTTTATTAGTGGGATCAGTTAATAAGAGATTAAGAGGAATAGATTCATTAACTTTTAAAGAAGAAGGAACATCAACTTCAAAACCAACAGGAGCCGGTAAATCAATGACCTTAAAGTCATAGGTATAAGTAGCATTTTCATTAAAAGAAACAGTGAAAGAATATTCCCCGATTTGGTAACCGATAACGTTAAGAGTTAAGTAATAAACCTTATCGTTAAGTAGCCCATTACTGACGACAATATCGTAAGCGTCATCATCTTTTTCGTTTCTCTTTATTTCATAACTCTGTTCAAAGCTATTACCTTCCGGGTAGTGCGCTTCAAAGATTAATCTGGAAGAAGTTCCAGTAACGATATTCTTTTCTTTAATGAACGAAGAATCGCTCGCTAAGACTAAAGAGGTAGCTTCGACAGTTGTTAAGGTTTTGTTGCCCTCGAAGAGATTGATAAAGAAACTTCCGATGTCACTTATAAACCCCGATTCGAGAGCGCTGTACCCGCCTGGCAAAATAGAAGAGATAAGAATAAAAAGAGTAGTTAAAAGATAGAGAGATAAAGATATATAAACTTTCTTGGACCGCTTTTTAAGGGAGGGGAGGTTCATGAAAAAAGTATAACACAGGGAGGCTTAATTTTACTTTGTTTTATTGGTCCGATATTTTCGATACATAAATCTAAACAACAAAGGGGAAATAAAGAATAATTTAATCTGTTGCTTTGCTCGTTTTGATAATGGGGTATCTTTATGAGTTTTAAGGTATTGTCTTAGTTCTTTACGGGTTTTCTTTAAATCCTTGTGCTGAAAGTCTTCACTATAGTCGACCGCTTGTAACTTTGCCTTTGATAACAATATATTTGCCACCACTTTCAAAGGAACTTCTACCTTATTTTCTTTACAGATTCTCTCCATAAAGAGATATGAACGATAGCTTTGAAGTAAGGGAAAATTATTTAGATGAGTGATAGAGCCCGCGTTCATCCAATAAAAATATCTCGATCCTTCGACTTTAAAGATTCTATCTAATTTTGGTGCTAGTTTAAGATTAATTTGAACATCTTCCATTCCGTCCGTCTCAAGTACTTTAATACCCTCTAAAGCCTTTTTAGGTAATATTTTTCCGCAGATGGAATCGGGGCCATTATTGATTAAATGGCTTAAAGGATTTTCAAAGCTTTCTTCTTTGATTTTATTTTGTTTTCTTTCCGGAATTATTTGGTCGGGTTTCAGCCAAATAATATCGCAATAAGCGGAACATATTCGGTTAGGGAAAGCTGCTACAGATTTATATAAAAGTTCAACAGGATCTAAGTCAAAGCTATCATCGCTGTCGATAAAAATTAAATAGTCATTCTTAAGATTAGAGATGATGTATTCTCGGTTCCCGTAAACACCATGTTCAGGTGAAATTTTTACGTATTTCACACGTTTATCAACTGCTTGATATTCCTCAACTACTTTCTTAACTTCATCATCAGGACTTTGATCAGATACCAGAATTTCTAAATTTTTACATGTTTGTTTTACCGCACAATCTAAACATCGCCGAAGCAACGTGCTTGGTGTTTTATAAGCTGGAATAGCTAGTGTTATAGAGGGGGGAAACTCCGCTCATAATTTTAATCCTCTATTAAATTAGTTTTTCGTCTGCTTCACTGAAAATTTTATCTTCGGAATATTCTCTCGATTCTTCAAAATTTCGAAGTTTAAGCTGATAAATTTTTTCAGGCCTATCAGCCAGTTGCACAAGTAATTCTGCTGTTATATTAGAGTTTCCGTTTTCGATCAAATAGCCATTAACGTTTTCTTTAACGAGTTCTTTTAACGACCGATGCGTTGATCCAATAACCATCAACCCTGAAAAATAGGCATCTAAAATAGTTCCGGGGAAACCTTCTCCCTCAAACCTTGTTAAAAATAAAAGGATGTCATAGTTAATAAGAACTTCCTGGGAATGGAATGTGTCGATGACTCCGCCATATTTAACGCAAGAAGGACATGTTTTTAATTTATTATAAAATTCTTCCTTGAAAGGCTCTTCAACCGCTCCATAAAGAGTTAATTCGTATTTAGCTTTCCCTAGCTTAGTATTAGCTAAAATTACTGCATCAATTGCTTCAATGATACCCTTCACAGAATTAATTCTTGAGAAAGTACAAACCTTTATAGGATCGTTTGGTTTATGAATTTCAGTAGGCAGAACTACTTTAAATTGTCTAACGTTTCGCACGACATCAACATTGTTAAAACCAAGTTGTATCAACTGATCTTTCATATAATTCATCTCAACCCCGATGAAATCAATTTTCTTTAATGTTTTTTCTAGACGTTTACTCTTTTTGGCTTCCTCTCCTAGACAACCGCCGATGGCTAAGATGATTGTCTTGGTTTTTTTCTTTTTAAATAATAAAGCTAATCTAGGAACAATCTTTATTGCTTTGCTGCCTGGAAGCATGACAATGTTTTCGGCTTTTCTCGCATATTTAAAGAGAGAGAAAACGCTTTTTATAATGTGCTTCTTCCAACCGATAGTATCGACTATAGCAACATTATCTTTGCCATACTTTTCAATAAAATGCTTATAAAAAGCTAGAACTTTGATTTCTTGACCGCCTGCTGGGGTAGTTTTGCTTTTAAGATTTGCAGCTCCGACGACCAAAACTTTATATTTTTTCTTCATAAATTATCAACCTCATCACTATAGAATTTTTTCCCAAATAAATGACCAATTTTCTTCCAGAAATTTCTAAAAGGAAGTTTGGAAATAACATTGGTTCGGAGTTTAAAAATCAAGGTTTCTGTTTTGCTTAGGGTCGGCATTTCAAGAGGAGGAATTCCTTCTTTTTCCAAAATCTTATTCGTCTTTGGAAATAATTTCCCTTTCAAAACGGCATTATAGGAATGAATGTAGTTTTTATCAAAAACTAAAAGATTGTCAGACAATTCTAACTGAACTTTATAACAACAAATTTCCGCATCCCATGCCGTTGGTCCTTTTGCTGCTCCGAGTTTTGAAACCTTCTTTAACATATCCGTTTTCCACATAGATGGTTGTAAAGATACAGCGTACATAAGCTTTTGCTTAATTCTGCGTACACTGCCAGCTTGAGTTTTAAAACGTGGTTTATAAATCTTTCTTCCCTTAGGGTTACCTAATAATTTACAGTAATGAATTTTATTACTACCAAGAAATTCAACTAAATGATCAATATTCATCTCATTGAGCTTCTCTAATATAAAATCATCATCCAGCAAATGCATTACATAGGGGGTTTTGACCGTCTCTAAAGCCTTTAAAATTCTTTCTGAAAAGTTTGAACTTTCAACGACCAAAACATGAGGAAAAAAATCTTTTTTTAAAGTAATGGATTTATCGGTTACAAAGGTAATGTAATCTAAAAGAAAAGGGTTTAACTTTCTTATCAAAAGATAACTTCTTTGAGCAACTTCAATATGTTTATCACAACCGAAAATAAGAACAGATAAATTATTCATGAACATTACCCTTCTTAACGAATTCTAGCCGATAACATTTAGCCTTATCATCAATCGAAACTCGATTTCTATTTGCCTCAATATTTTCAGAAATCTTTTTAAAGATTGCTTCTTTATTGGTCAAAAATTCCTTCATCTTTTTGGATAAATTAGTTAATAAGTTAATGTCATCATATTCAAACATTGTTCCACAGGTTTCATTTAATAACTCAGGGACGCCTCCAACATTGGAGGAAATGACATACGTACCGCTGGCAATGGCTTCATTTATAACAATGGGATTTCCTTCATAAGAAGAAGCTAAAACCAAGCATTGAGAATTACTAATATATTCATTAGCTTTATCAGAAAACCCAACTAAGTTCACATCTGGCACATTGTTATCATCGATAAATTTTTTGCATTTTTCCATATCTGGACCAGTCCCTAACATCGTTAAATTACAGTCTGGAAAATGATGCTTAGTGAAAAAGTACGCTTTAATAATACATAGGGTGTTCTTGAGCTCCACGAAACGACCTGCAAAAAGGAAAGTAATCTTTCGGTCATTTAAATTATTTTTATAGCTGAACTTATAAAGGTTTACACCATTTAAAATTATCGAGGCATTTTTAACTTTAAAGAATTTTTTTATTGAGTTATCAACAAGTTTGGAAATACTCACGCAGTGAACATTCCGTTTTCTAAAATACCAACGGTAGGCAATATTTCTAAAACTATTTTTCCTGCCATAATGAGCACTGCTGGCTGTGCTATGAAAGGTATAGAAAACCGGAGCAATTCTTTGAATTTTCCCAATCATTGCTGTAATTAAAACTTCTAAGTGAAGATGAATAGCATCTGGTTTAATTTCTTTTAATAACTTCCTGAGTGACTTAGCACACTTAAAATCAACACCAGTATGCTTATTTAGATAATGAATTGTGATCCCATTATCTAATAATTCTTTCGCCAAGAAATTATCATTATTCCCCTCATAAAGGCAGATAACATGGATATCATCATTAAATTGTTTTTTGATTGAAACTGATAGAGTCGTTAAAAATGTTTCAGCTCCACCACAGGGAAATAATTTTGGAATGATTTCGACAATACGCATACTATATTTTTATTACCTCTTTCTCTAATTTAATTTTTGCCTTTGGCAAAGCTAAACTAACCCCCATCTCATAAACATCATTTTCAAAAATCACATAGATAAACCCTAGAATCATCATGTCCATTTTTTCATCAAATTCCACTAAGAAAAATTGATTAAAAAATAGATAAAACAGAACTAACAAAATGAAAAGGAAGTCACACTTTTTTATTCTTCTTATATTTAAAAATGGAACAATAAGCAGTAATTCAAACAAAACGAAAGAACAAATACCATAATCCGCTAATAGCTCAACCATGTTGTTGTGTGACATAATTGCATAGTTATTGAAAACACCGCTGGGTCCAAAACCAAATAGTGGTCTTTCAAGGAATAATTGTAATCCGTAATATGCACCGAGGAATCTGTTATAAGTTGATCCTCCGCTGCCACCATTTATAAAAGTGTTTATTAAATTTTCGATTCGATGCTTAAAATACTCAAATGCTAGAAGATTAAGCAGAACAATGATTCCGCATAAACCTAAAAATAAAAGAAGGAAATAAAGCCATCTGTATTTTTGTGGGAATAACAGGTAAATCACTATAATCCAAATTAATGTGACCAAAATGGTGTTTGAAAAAGATCCGGTCAAAATTAACAGATAAGTAAAAAGCAGCGAAACAATAATACTTAACGCTTTAATTGCCCGCGGTTTAGCTTTAAAGAAGAAACCAATATTAAGAATTAAGGAAAACATTATTTTTCTTGCTACATCATTGGAATTGCCAAAGAAAGTCGCAAAAGAACGAGAAGAAAAATTGAACGAAAAAATAATTTTATAATCTATCACTAGCAAAGCTAGAAGAAAGATCCAAGTTGCTATTAAAAATAATAAATAAAAGATATTCGTATCTTGCTTGTTTTCACTACCCCACCAAAAAACAAATAAGCATAGGATTAAATTAAAAACCGGCGTGAACGGAGAACTAGGGAATTTATTAATAACTGTCGACAAAAGAATCAGCAATATCAATGCCACAACACCAAAAGCAAGAAACTTAATCTCTTTTGGTTTATTCATAAAAACAAGAAAGTATAAGCAAGAAAAGCCAACGAAACCTACAAAGAAAAGCCGTCCAATAACATTTAATGGATAGATGGCATCAAAGCCCAAGAAGAACGTGATTGTGAGGAAGAAAAAGAGGTTGGTGATCAAAGATAAAATCTTTTTAACATATTCATTGTTCTGAAGGGTTGCTCGCCACAGCTTTAACTTAGTAATCATCGTTGCTTAACCCTCATATATTCAACAATAAAGCTGATGACAAATACAATAAGGGAAATAACTAACGCAGCATTGAAGAATGGGCTAAATATCAACCACCCTTGAAATGTATTTGCAAACACATTAACCAATTGACTGATCAAAAGAATAACTAGAATGGCGCCAATCGAAATTAAGTTAGAGAGTTTGACATCGGCTAAAGATTTTTGATCAGTTAAAAACTTGATGATGAGACTGGCAATGATAGAAATGACGCCGAGGGCTAAAAACAAATAATCTGTGCTATAAGTATTAGCCGAGAAATATAAATCCTTAATTGAATTTGTGATAGGCATGAGTTCAGGAACTTTTTCTTCATTAAGACTGAACAGTTGAATTTCATATTCAGGATTCGAATCTTTGAAGTGATTTGTGATGGTTGTGAAATAATCTCTCGCAACAAGTTTTTTAGAGATATTGATTGAATAAAGAGAAGCGCCAAAGTTATTGTTCTCCGATAAGACAGTATTGAAATTAGAGATGAAGCAAAAACTCCCTAAATAGGAATTCATAATTTGCCCATAATTGTTATCGTCATAAGTAAGTTCACGATCCACGCAATATTCTTCTTTAAAACCATTTACGTGAAATACGTTTGCTATCTTATATGTCATGGTAACGTCGTCACCAAAAGATAGGGTGACAAAGTTATTTTCATCGTCAGTGAATAAATCGTCATAGGAAGAAAGCCCATTAATCTTAATGATTTCATCCGCCCAAAAATCAGGAATAAAGATAAAGCCATCGCATTTGTCTCTATCGAAAGACAATTCTTCGCTTCGACCCCGATACTTGTAGAGGTTCATCATAACTGTTTCTAAACGGACAGGATTTTCTTGTGAAGAATAGAAGACACCATTTCCAACAGCTGTTTTAGCAATATTCACATCATTAACGCTGACATCAAATTTTTTCACTTCATGTTCAATGTCATTAACCAAAACAGGAAATCTCTGACCAGCTTGGCCCTCTGCAAAATTCATAGTATAGGTAGCGCCAAAGTAACTAGAAACTTGGTCTGAGTTATCCTTACCAAAATAAATATTGGTAGCAAAATATTCATTAGGTTCAGCTTCGCTTTGTAGAACATTTAAAATAGATGATTGATTCGCATCAAAAGACGAATAAAAACATTTGCTAAAAGACAAAGAACCCAAAGCAACCAGCAATAAAGGAATAATAACAATAATGCTCTCCGCAAATATGGATGCTCTCCTGGATTTTTCCATGATTTATATTTTTCAACAAATTGGACTTTTTTTCAATTTTAATTAATGCACTTTTTCTGCTTAAAAAGCAGAAAATCTGATTCAGAAATATGTCTTAATAAAGTATTATTGGAAGTCGTTTACAGCAACAATGTTTTTTGAACATAAAAATAAAAATGGCCTTCGTAAAGAGTTCGAAACAATGAATGTTATTAAGGCTTAAGAAAAAGACAAGTGCATTTAAGCAAATATAATTTCTCAGCAAAGCTTCATAAGACAGTTTTTTATGAGGCTCACAGGTTCCAGGTTCGTAATGTAATAAAGCCTATTTGCTTTCTGCATATTTATTAAAAGCTCGGCATTGTTTAAAAGCATTTCAACCTTCTGAACGCATTCCTCTACGGTTGCAAAAGTAAAATAATGGGTGCCTTCTTTCCAATTTGGAACTTCATAGTGAAGTTTTTCACTAACGACAGCTTTCCCGGCCGCTACATATTCGCCTGTCTTCCAACCAATTGATTCGTGAAGACCTGTCGTGGCTATGCAAACATCGCAAGAGTGCATTAATTTAAGATAATGGCTTTTAGCTGTATATCTTTTATCAACAATTAGTTCTGGGCATAATTTTTCTGAATATCTTCTTCTTTCAATTCCGCCAGCAAATAGAGAACCAAACCTTTCCCTAAGAGCAATTACTGTATCCATACGTAATTTATTTATGCAATTTCTTTCGTCTATTAACTCTTTGCTAAGAGGTTTGCCTGCCCACTCCTCGCTAGGATCCCATAATCTAGTAAAATACACAATTCTAGGCCCGTTATCTTTCTTTTCAGATTTGTTATTTGCAACAAACTCTTCTGGTTTATGCGTAAATTTTTCGTAACCAATCAATGCTTTAATGATATTTTTAATCCAAATTTTGTTTTTGACCCATGCACGGCGATATTTAATCGGAGGATCAATTTGATAATTGAAACCATATGGCATAATTTTATTTCCATTTTTCAACATGCTATTTTGTGCCTGAGAATAACTTCGCTTGAAGACTGCAACAAGCGGTTCGATTGCTAAATCATATTCAGAAAAATCAAAGTTATAACCATCTGCCACGTCAAAGCCAACCAAACCAATCCCTGGAAAATTTACAACGACTAAAGAATCAAAATTTTGAAATATAGGATTATTATTAACAACTACATCAAACTTTAATGTTTTGGCAATTGATAACAATCCGTAAATTGTTTGTCCAACATGCGGACGTGTTCCTAAATTAACTATTTCAAGTGTGTTGTTCATATTATTCTCCTTTTTTGATTATAAATCTTTGATAATGTAAACAACATGTTTAAATACCTCTATTTCATATAGGTGATTTGATAAATTGCTAGTAAAATAGCCATGATGAAATTGAGAAACAACTTCAACTTAGATACTAGCGGAACTAATAGAAAAAACCTAAAAATCGCCGTAATTCTCGGTTATATTTTAATTGCTTTAAACGTTGTTTCAGGAATTATTCTGCTTCCTTTAATCACCGGCTCATTAGGCCAATCAGGATACGGAATCTATTCGGCGGCTTCATCCTTGGTGTCTATGTTCCTTATTGATTTAGGTCTTAGCAATGCCGCCACAAGATTTATTTCAAGATATCGGGTTCTTAAAACACAAAAAGATATTGATTCATTAATTAGTGTTATTTGGCGATGCTTTTTCATCATCACCGGCGTTATCGCTATTCTCTTTGTTATTTTCTATTTCTGCCTACAATTTATTTATAGATCATTCACTGATTTTGAACTCAGTCAATTCCACATTGTTTATATAATGATTGCGGTTAGCTCTGTCTTCTGCTTCCCCTTTAATGTTATCGGCGGTGTTCTTGTAGCCTACGACAAAGCCTATCTAACTCGTCTTGCAGATATCATTTCAAAAATCAT
>UQOB01000023.1 GCA_900542595.1 uncultured Mollicutes bacterium
TCAAGAAAGGAAACTAAAAATGAGAAAGATTTCATTAAATCAAACATTAGATAAAGCTTACTCTTATGCTGACAGTAATCTTGTTGAGCTTAAGAGCGCAATGATAGGGCTGTGTGCTGATATTGAAAGATACTTCAAAGTAGCCTTTGATATCAACCTTAATGAAGAAATTGATGATGAAGCATTCCGAAGAGTATTATACGTCTTTCCAAGATTTGCTTCTCTTACGATAGAACAATTTAATAGATTTGTTATTCTCTTTGTAAATATCAGAGGAGTAAATGCTCATTTATATTTAGCTAAGCCAATTTATCTTGATCATGATTTAAAACAATTTTTGATAAATAACATTGGCCCTTCATTTGTTGTAGAAGATGAAAAGAAATTAACAATTTACGGTGCTATTCTTGTCTTATCTATGATGGCTCAGAAATACATGATTTGGCCATTCTGTACTTCCTTCTTTAGAGGAGAATTCTTTATTGAAATTGGAAAGTCAGATGAAATGTCTAGATTCCAGGTTGAGCAGCAAAAGAAACTAAATGAAATCTGTGGTAATGGTAAACCATTAACTCAAAACGCAGAGCCTATTTCTGGTGTCGATGAAGCTTATATAAATGATGTTTTGAAAAAGTGTTTAACTTTAGTCTTCTTTGATTTAGAGAAAACTCTTGTCAATTACAAAGGGTGCAGTAATAAAACACCAGCTTTATCATCAATGCTTGAAAAGAATGGATCATTTAGTGAAGAGTTAATTTCTAAGATAGTAAAATTGAGAAACTGCTGGTTTCATGGCTCGTTCATTGGAGACAAAATTGAATATGATGAAACTGAGTTTATCTTCACATTGGAATTTGCAGTAGAAATATTAAAAGAACTTGCTGCTGTTGCGAAAAAGAATATTGCATCGTTTGGATTAATCCTTAACGACATTAGTTATTTTGGACAAAATTTCTTTAATTATTATGTTTTGAGATTAGTAGAAGTCTCATTTAAAATTCTAGATAATAGACTATTAACTGAAGATAAACTTGAGAGCAGACTTGTTAATATGGACAAAGCTTTTGAAAGATTTATTAAAGTTGATGCAGAAACATTTGAGATGTTTAGTGAACTAATTAATCATGAAGAAATAAGATGGAATGTTGGTGCTTCTAAATTCTTGGATAAATGCCCTAGAAAGTTTAATTGTAGTAATTTAAAAATAGCAAAAATTCATTGTGACACAGGCTTTACAATTGGTGACTTCAAAACCGAAAGAACTGATATTGCATTAGCTCTTGTCGAAATGAGAGAAGATTATAAAAACCTAGTAAATGGTATAGATTTACATGATTGCGAGTATAAAGTAATCAAAGAATGCTCAAAGTTTATAAGTGTTATTGAAATGAAGATTGGAGAATAAAAACTGAAATTTCCCCCAAAATTTTGCCCAAATTGGGTAAGATGAAATGGAGGATTTTTTATGAAGTTAACTCTAGAAGAAAAGCTGCGATTGGTGAAGCTACATATTTTTGATGGAGTGCCAATTCGTGAGATTCATGAAAAGCAAGGATATTATTTATGAAAAAGAAAACTTCAATTTTACTTAAAAGTATTTTATTATTCGGCTTACCTGTTACATTTCTATCGTCTTGTGGGACAAATGAAATAGATGGAGAATTACATACTATTTCTTTTTATGATGAATCAACTTTAGTTGGAAAAATTGAAACTAAAGGATATGAGACAATCGATCTACCTTCAGCACCAAATAAAGAAAATTATGATTTTAATGGTTGGTTTTTAGATAAGAATATTTGGAGCGAAGAATTGACTAGAGATTATTTTTTAAATAAACCTCTTTTAGAAGACCTTGATTGCTATGCTTTTTATGAAAAGAAAAGTGAACCTGTCGTTGAAAAATATACCATTTCTTTTTATGTTGATAATGAAATTTTTTCAACAATCGAAACAAGTGGAAAAGAAATTTTAACTTTACCTAATGCTCCACAAAAAGAAAACTATAGTTTTAAGGGTTGGTATTTTGATAATGAAAGTTTTGAAAATGAGCTAACTGCAGATTTTTATCAAAATACCGCTTTAGAAAGCGATGTTAATGTTTATGCTTATTATGAACTTGTCAATGAAGAGCCAAAAGAATTTAAAGTTTCTTTTGATAGCAATGGCGGTTCAAAAGTTGAAGATGTTGTTACCTCAATTATTGAAAGTGAACCATATACAACAAGAGATGGCTACACTTTCCTTGGTTGGTATTCAGAAGAAAGTTTCATAAACAAGGTTACTTTTCCTTATGAAGTAACAAAAGATCAAACTTTATATGCTAAGTGGGAAGAAAATATTCCTGCATCAATAAGCTTTAACGTTAATGAAGAAGGAGTTTTAACTAGTGTTGAAGGAATTAGTGAAATTAATAATGAAGTAGTAATTCCTTCAAGGGTAAATGATATTGATGTGATAGAAATTGGCGATAATGTTTTTGCTGATAATTTATTTATCAAAAAACTTGTTATACCAGAAAGTGTAAAAAGTCTTGGTAATAAAATGTGTTATGGCGCAAAAAATCTTGAAGAAGTAGTTTTGCCAAATAATATAACCGTAATTCCTGATTATGCCTTCGAAAACTGTTCTTCTTTAACAAACATTAATATTCCTACCTCACTTGTACAAATAAGAGCAAACGCTTTTTCTCAAACTGCTTTAAAAGAGTTTATTGCACCTGAATCTTTAAAAGAAATATGGCTTTATGCTTTTAAAGATGCAAAAGAATTAACTAATGTTGAACTTAAAAATGTCACTGAAATAGGAGACATGGTTTTTGAGAATTGCGAAAAACTCGAATCTATTGTTATCCCCGAAACACTTGAAGAAATTGGTGCAAGTGTCTTTGGTGGCTGCTCCTCTCTTCAAGATATTGATTTACCTAATAAACCTCTTGCGCTTGATCATAATACTTTTTATGGTTCTGCTTATTATGAAGATAAAAGTAATTGGGAAAATGGAGTTTTATATGTAGACAATTATCTTTTAGCTATCAATAGTGACTTTTTGAATTTAAGCGAATACGAAGTTAAAGAAGGGACAATTGCCATTGCTATTAACGCTTTTTTAAATAATGCACAAAATTTAACTAAAATTACTCTTCCTGAAGGTTTAAAACTAATTGGGGACAAAGCTTTCTCTGGTTTATATAATTTAGAGTCAATTAATATTCCTTCTTCGGTTGATACAATTGGCTATAATGCTTTTGCGTCAACTGGAATTTATAAAAATAGTACAAATTGGAGCGATAATGGACTTTATATTGATGGCTGGTTAGTTAATGTTCAAAATACAAAAATTAGTGAATTTGAAGTGAAAGAAGGGACAATTGGTGTTTCTAATGGTAGTGATGTTAGCTTTATCCCATCAAGAGCTAGAAAAATAACAAAACTTACTCTTCCTTCAACTTTAAGATATATTGGTAAAAATAGTTTCAAGCAACTTACTTTGATAAAAGAAATTTCTTTAGGGGGTTCTTTGGAGTTTATTAAAGAAGGTGCTTTTGCTGTATGTTCTAGTTTAGAAAAAGTAAATTTAGATGAATGTACAAATTTAGCATTAATTGGTGATCAAGCTTTTAGCCAAGCAAAGATAAGCGAGATTACAATTCCAGAAAGTGTTTTAGAAATGGGCGAACTTGTTTTCAATCAAAATCGCGCCAATTTAATAGTGCATTGTATGGTAAGTGAAAAACCAGCTAGTTGGGATAGTAATTGGGATTTCACATATAACGAGCAATATAAGATTACGGTTGAGTGGAAAAAATAGAAAAAGGTAAATTTAAAGGTTAAGTCCTTTTTAAAATGAAAAGTCCTTTTCACGATTGTTTTCATTCTTTTGTTTTGACTAAAATTGGCAAAAAAGGACATGAAATTGGAAATAAAAAGAATAATATTCTAAAATGAATAAGAAGTTTTAGTTTTAATGTCCGTTTTTTCTAGAGAATTTAGTAAAATTTCAATTTTAAATGTTCTGTCCGAAGTCTCTACAGCAACCCATTAAGTCTATTTCTTCGTTAACCTAACTTCCTCTTAACTTATTTTTTAAGCCTTTTAAGTGCGAGGATTTTTTTGTTAGAAATTAATGAGAATATCGTTATTGGTGAGCTCCAATTAAATATAGTGTTAATCACGGATATAAAATGTGCATAAATCACGGCGAAAAATGTACACTTCTTTAGTTGATACTAAAGGAGTTTATATGAAAGAGGATTTATGGATGAGTATAAGAAGTGATAGATTAAAAGGATTAAGCTATGTTTCAATAGCCAAAAAATATTCTCTTGATAGGCGACGGTAAAAAAGTATTGTTTATCTAACTTTGCCTAAAAGCAAGGAAAAAAAGGGATATTTTTCACTTCCTTTTATACTTTCATTCCTTTTTACCAAGTTTAAGGGTGACTTTAGTAATTCTAGAAGCGCAGTAGGCGATTTCTTCTTTTGTAAGTTTCCCTTCTTTTAAAGCGGTTAAAAGATTCTTCGCTTCGTTTTCGCCTCCCGTCATGATGATATCATTCCCAGCTTTAATGCTTTCATACCCAAGGGCTTGCGCCGGAGCCACGCTTCCCCAGTCAGTCATAACGAAGCCCCCAAAACCCCATTCATCACGGAGAATTTTGGTGACTAAATCATAAGAACTATTAGTGTATACTCCGTTGATTTTGTTGTAAGAGGTCATCACGCAGTCGCTATGTCCTTCTTTAATTGCGATTTTAAAACCTTTTAGATAAATTTCGCGGAGCGCTCTTTCTTTGACGAGGGAATCGCTTTTCATCCGGTTATCTTCTTGGTTATTGCAGGCAAAATGTTTAAAGGTTACGGTGTGGTGGTTACTGCTCGCGACGCCACGGCTGATAGCCGCCGCCATTTTTCCGCTTAAAAGCGGATCTTCCGAGAAGTATTCAAAGTTTCTTCCACATAAAGGGAACCGCATGATGTTCATTCCGGGGGCAAGCCAGATATCGATAGCAAAAGCATCCATTTCTCGGCTCACAGCGCGGCCAATATCTTCAAGCAAACTTTGGTCAAAGGTTTGGGCGAGAAGAATTCCCACCGGGAAAGCGGTGGCGTATTGGTAATGTTTTTTCTTAAGTGAAAGCCGTCTAAGATTAAGTTTTATCGCATAGTATCGGCTCGCTAAAGCCAGTTTTTCACTAGTCATAAAACCTTTAGCCTTATTTTTTCCGTCACTTCGGAATTCTGGTATTAATCTCAACCCAGCTGGCCCATCGGCCATCGCTAAAATTGGTATTCCATATTTAGTTGAAGGATAGGGGTTTGTTTTTCCGGCGCAACCCGGGGGGACGCGCGGAGCTTCGTTATCATTGAAGCCCTCCAGTCCACTAACAAGGTGAGCGAGTTCATCATCGTTCATTTTTAAAACGAGCGGACTAATTTCTTCTTTTTTACCATAGCTATGTGTAATCGTTTTTATGCTTTCTGGCTTAAGAATAACAATTTCCCCTTCATAACTTACGGGGTCAATGGAAGGAGATTCTAATTCCTTAAAATCCTTATGCAAAGGACAAATAGGGGTCGAAATTTCGGTTACGATATCGGTTTCAACTTTAATACCCAGAATAGGAGTGGGCGACAAACTGGATTCCCCGAGCGAAACGAGGTACAAACCTTTTTCTAAAATGTAAGAAGAAGTTTTTGTATCGTAATAGCCCCAATCTTGTAAATCGAAGGCTAAAGTAATGGTTGTTTCTTCATTTGGCGAAAGCTCTTTGGTTCTAGCGAAGCTCGTTAAAGCTTTCACTTCTCGTTTCGCTTTTCCGCGCGGGAAGTGAAGATAAGCTTGCAAAATTTCTGCCCCATCCTTTTCCCCGACATTTTTCACTTTAGCTTGAATTTCAACCGTACTACCCTTTAAAGCCGCTTTTCCTACAAAATTAAATTTTGTATAAGAAAGGCCAAAGCCAAAAGGATAACGAGCGCGCGCTTTAAAGGCATCAATGTAACGGTAACCGACATAAATTCCTTCTTTATATTCTTCGTAATCGGTTTGTCCGCCGAGAGAAGAAAAAGAAGTGCTCAAAGGATGGTCTTTTAAATTTTCATACCAAGTAGCGGATAGTTTTCCGGAAAAATTCTTTTTTCCGGTGAGTAATTGGGCTAAAGCGTTCCCACCTTCTTCCCCGGCTTGGGCCATAAAAACGACAGCTTTAAGGGGAAGAGAAGAAAGAAATGAAAGGTCACAAGAAGCGCCGGCATTAATGACGAGAATGCTATTTTGATAATGTTTAGCGATAAAAGCGATATTATCTTTTTCAACTTCAGTTAAGAAATAATCGCCTTCTTTAAAGAACCGGTCTCGACCTTCCCCAGCTTGCCGGGTTACGACATAAATTGCGGTATTGGTTTGAGTTTCTTTAAAATCTTGTTCATCGATTTTTCGCCCAACCGGGAAGCCTTCTTTGATAGGATCAACCGCCCAATAACAAGCGTTTTCATCACGAAGAGATTGTTTTTTAATCGCCTCTTTGCATTGGGCGATAAACTGTTTCCGTGCAATTTTCCGATACTGTTCATAGTCATTTAACCATCGGGTAGAGGTGATTTCGTAACCTAAGGAAATAAAAGCATCATAAATAGAAACGTTATCCCGGTTATTTACTTCCCCTGAACCGGTGCCACCTTTGGTAGCGTGCTTAGCGCCCGCTCCAAAAAGAGCGATTCGTCTCTCTTTTAGCGGTAAACAATCATCCTTATTTTCAAGTAAAACGATGCCCTCTATGGCCGCTTTAAGGGCGAGTTTGCGGTTGTCCTGTTCGAGTTTCGTAACGGAAGGACTAAGATATCCTTTAATCATAGTAACTATAATTAAGCATATCTTTTAGGCTTTGCAAGATAGATTTTTCGAGTTTTTTCGGCTTTTTTGTCACCTGCGATTTTCAAATTTATGAACTTGCACTTTTTCCCCGAGGACGATTAATTTATCGTCTTTTTGGAATACATAGGAAGGGTCGATTTTGATATTTATTTCGTGACCCGATTTAATCGCGATAATATTGAGCCCATACTTAGAACGGATATCGCTTTCGCTTAAAGGGTGCCCGATGTAACGCGCAGGAAGATTGACCTCCGTTATTTCAATTTCTTCATTCAAACTTATAAAATCGAGAATGTTATTTGTGAGAATTCTTCTCGTTAATTTATCGACGCTATCGATATAGGGGTAGATTACTTCCGCTCCTAGTTTTTCTAAGACTTTCCCGAGTTCTTCGGTGTTGCTCATCACGATGACTTTTTCTACGCCGAGATTTAAAGCGTTTAATGTCGCAAGCACTGCCGTATCCATATGTTCCCCGATACAGACGACGATGATTGAACATTCTTTAAAGCCCATATCTTCGAGTGTTTCAGTCGATAAATCTTCCGAAACAAAGCTATAACGGCAAAACTGCATGGCCTTTTGCACTTTATTTTCGTCTTTATCGACGCAGACGATAGCCTTTCCGCTTTTAGCGAGGCTCTGCGCGAGGTGCATCCCGAATTTTCCGAGCCCGATGATGCCGATGGCCCCTTTGGTACTTTTACGCATATTTTTCTCCTATCCGACGGGAACTTCTTCTTCCGGGAAGCGGAAGGTTTCTCTCGCCTGTTTTCTAAATGTCGTGCTGATCGAAAGCGGTCCGACGCGGCCTACATACATGAGAATGATGAGAACGATTTTACTTCCTAAGGTGTAGTAGGGGGTAAAACCGGTTGAAAGCCCGACCGTCCCAAAAGCGCTCATGGCTTCGAAGGTATAATCGACGAGGCTGAACCTTTTCGCTCCTTCAACATACTCGAAATATCGTTGTCCGTCCAATAAATAATTAGCATCGCTCTCTAAGAAGCAAATGGTGAGAAGGCCGAGTAAAAAGAAAGTAAAACCTAAAATGATGATAATTAATGCTCGTCTCACCAACCGGTAAGGAATCGCTCTTTTAAAAAGATATGGCTGCCGATTCGTGAATAAACCACGGAGATATGCTAAAGCCAAAGCGAAGGTTGTGGTTTTAATACCGCCCCCTGCGCTTCCGGGGCTCGCCCCGATAAACATCAAGCACGTTATAAATAAGAGGGTAACTTCTTTAAAAAGCGATAAATCGTAAAAAGTAAAGCCAGCCGTTCTCGCGCTGACGCTCATAAAGAAGGCCCCAAATATCGTGACGCCGTCTGGCTGGCTGGGCACAAAATCATTGGGATTCCCAAGCTCTAAAAGATAAATCAACAAAGTGCCGATGATGATTAAAGCGAGGGAATAGGTTAAAACAATTTTCGCGTGTAAACTAAACTTAGGGAATTTAAATTTCTTCTTAAGGCACTCAATGATGACAAAATAACCGATACCACCGGAAATAATCAAAAAAGCGGTGGTGAAATTTAAAAGCAAATCATTATTGAACATCACAAGGTTTGTTGTGTTATTTTCAAAGATATCAAAACCGGCATTATTAAAGGCGCTCACCGCGTGAAAAAGACCGTAACCAAAGGCTTCTAAGTAGTTATAGTTATGGAGAAAAGATAAATCGAGGAACATAATAATGGTTCCAAAAGCGATAAAACTGAAGCTGACGAGTAGGACCTGTAAAAAGATAATTCGGATGCTCTTTAGGCTTCTTAAATTCCAGTTCTCTTTGATGAGATTTTGTGATGTAAAACCGAGTTTATGGCTAAAAATCATGTAAAAAAGCACCGCGAGAGTGGTGACACCTAGCCCCCCGAGCTCAATTAAAACCCCCATGACCGCTCGGCCAAAATAGGTGTAGGTGCTACCCGGCCCAAGGGTGACGCTACTTAGCCCGGTGACGCAGGTGCAGCTCACCGCGGTAAAAAGGTTATCGATATAAGCCACTTCCACCCCAGGTTGAATCGCTATTGGCAAAGAAAGCAATGCACTACCTAAGAAAATGACAAGCAAAAAAGAAAAACAGATGATGGCTACTGGATTTTTGAAGCCATTCATCATTTTTTTAAAAAAGTTTGAATGTTGTTTTTCTTTCATTACACGGATTATTAAGCCTTCGCCCGTTAGGAAAGTCAAGCAAAGGTCAAAATAAAAATGGGATAAATGATAAGATAACATTGGTTAATGATAAGATAAATGATAAGATAATGATGAATATGATAAGATAAATAATAAGGAGGGGATTCTATGAAAGACGAAAATGATACCTTGGAATATAAGAAATCCTTAGCTCAACTTAAAGAAGGGGTTATTTCTCTTTCTTCGATGTTAAATAAAAAGCATCATGGGGAATTATATTTCGGCATTGCACCAAGCAAGAAACCTTATCCTTTTTTGATCACTAAGAAAACCCTCCAAGATGTATCTAACGAAGTCCGGGGAAATTTGAAGCCCTTACCAAATCGTTTAGATATTGAGATGGTCAATATTGAAGGAGTGGATGTCATTAGAGTTATGGTGGAAGGAGATGATACTCCGTACTCCGCTTATGGGAGGTATTATATAAGGATTGATGATGGTGATATTCCAATGAGCAATCATCAGCTTCAGAAATTCTTTGAAGATAAGGAAGACAATTATTCGTCTTGGGAAGAAAAACCAACTAACTTTTCTTTTGATGATATCGATGAAGAACTCCTGATTAAAGTCCTCCGAAGTTCCAACGAAAAGGGACGGCTTAATTATGTTTATGATGATGTGGAAAAAGCTTTAAGAAAGCTAGATTTATTAACTGCAGATGGAAAAATTAAAACAGCGGGTTACTATTTGTTTGGAAAAGGAAAACCCCTCCTCATTAAAGAGGCGTTTTACCCGACGGACCGGCGAACCGAGTTTGGGGAGATAAAAGAGTTTCGGGGGAACATTTTTGAATGCATTAAAGAAGCAACCTCTTATATTCAAAGCCATATTACCTTTAAAGCCAATATCATTGGGTTTGAACGGGTTGAAACCCCGGAGATACCACTTCCCGCTATAAGGGAAATTGTGATCAATAGCTTCGCTCATAGTAAATATTCAATCCGTGAAGATTTTAATCAATTTGTTATCTTTAAATCATCCGTCAGAATCTATAATCCAGGGTCTATCTATAAAGATATCGACCCCATCCGTTTTGCGACAGCAGAAATCGGAAGCAAAATCCGAAATCCTTTAATCGCCTCAGTCCTCTATAAATGTGGATATATCGATGCTTTTGGGACGGGGTTCGAAAGAACCTTCGCGTTATGCGATAAACATAATATTGAATATGAATACAAAAACGATGAATTCGGTTTTACTTTCGTTTTTTATCGTAAGCCCGATTTCATCAGTGAAAAAAATGACGATAAAATCCTCAAGGAAATGAAGAATCTTGATGATAAGATCCTCTTTGAAGCCGGGAAAAACAAATACATCACCATTCCAGAGCTCAGCCTGAAATTAAAGAAATCGGAACCAACTATTTATCGGCATCTCAAGAAACTGATGGAAAAAGGGGCAGTTAAAAGAAGTGGATCGAAAAAAACAGGGTATTGGGATGTTCTTTAAGAAATAGTGAAGTTAGTGAAGTTATAGTGAAGTAGCAGTGAAGTAACTTCACAGGGACTTCACATGCCTTCATATTAGTTTTAGGTATTAAAGGGGGCATCAATACGATGCTGATTGAAGATTTAATCAATAGACCTGAGCTTGATGATGTAGATAATGAATTCCAAATTGTCATTAAAGAAGGTCTTAATCTAGAAACCAATCAAAAATCAGAAATTGATTGGTTAAAAGTTCTAGCCGCTTTCGCTAATTCGAGCGGTGGCAATCTTTATGTTGGGGTTGAAGACAAGAGCCACAAGATTGTCGCCTTAGATCATAAAGAGGCTGACAGCGTAATTTTGATGGTCCATCGTTTAATCAAAGAGCATATTGAACCCAATATCACTTATAAAATTAGCAAAATCGACGTTCCTAATACGAAGCCCACCAGATATGTTTTGGTTATTAGTGTTCAAAGAAACAAAGTCCTTCCGGTCGCTTTAAAATTCAATCACTTTTCTTTCTATTTTATTCGGCACTTCGGTAAAACCTCCACGGCGACTAGCGAAGAAATTCAAAACCTTGTTTTAGATAGTGAATCGATAAGCTTCGATTCGCCTTTTACCTCGGAGACTTTTAATGAGAAGGATTTTACCTTTTTATACGCGGTATTTAAAAAGAATAATGGCCGAGCGTTGACGATTAAAGATTTGCAATCGATCGGTTTTATTTCGGTCGACCATAAACTTTCGAAGGGGGCCTTACTATTTGAAGATGATTATGATGGAGACCGCACTTTAGTGGTTTGCTCACAGTTTTTAGGAACTTCAAAAGGCGATGATACCTTTTATTATACGAAATAGATTAGAAAAAACCTTTTAAAAGAATACTATGAAATATTTGACTTTTTAGAAGGAAGAACCGCTAACGGATTTATAAAGAAAGACGATAAAAACGTCAGTTTGATTTCTTATCCCGCTCGAGCGTTAACGGAAGGCATCATCAATGCTTTAGCCCATCGAAACTATTTTATGAATGGCACCCAGATTGAAATCAACTTATATAGTAATCACTTGGATATCATTTCGCCTGGGTCTTTGGTCGGTTCGAAATGGTTAAAAAATGAAACTGACTTAGCTTCGATTCCTCCCATCAGAAGAAATGAGGTTATCTGCAACGTGTTTTATCTCTGTAAATTGATGGAGAAAAGAGGCAGTGGGTTCGATAAAATCGAGGAAGAATATAGTCATTACGATAAAAAATATGCACCATATTTAAACTCTAATAACTTATATTTCTCTCTTACTTTATTAGATTTAGCCAGGAAGAATCTGGAAATTAATGATCGAGACTTCGCTAAGGTATATATCGATAAAGATAAGATTAATTCTAAACACGATTTAAATATCTTAGGTTATTGCTATTACAAGAAAAGAAGCGCGAAAGAAATAGCATCCTATTTAAACTTAACCCCATCTTCCTATTTTAGAAAACATGTGATTGAGCCCTTAGTAAAGAACCATTTTCTCATTGAATTCCATGATGGGGCGGGGACGGAATATATGACGAGTAAAGAACAAGTTAAGCTTGATGATACTTTATAAATAGCGGTTCTATGCCGTCTTTTGATTTCAATTAATATCTTAAAATCGGTGGTGTGATGGCCGCTCTCGGGGCGATGAGCTTAGTCAGTGGCGTCGTTAGAAAACTGAAAAATAAGCATTTTAAAGCTCCATAAAAGAAGCCTTTCAAGATGATTCTTTGAGGAGTTTGTTCATTTACTGATCATTTAATTAAATTGTCTAGTCGTAAGAATTCCCACTTTTTGACCCGAAAGATTTTTATATAAACGCCATTAAAATATCGCAATAACAAATAAAAAACCGCAGTTTTGCATGCGGTTTTATGATTTTTAGAAATTAATAAAGGTAAGTAGCAATGGTGATGCTGAAGATGTTAGCCGCTCTCGCGTTTTCGGTATCGCTATTTTCGATTAAGAACGAAGAAGTTGTACCATCGACGTAATAGATTTCCCGCCAAGTCTTGTCGCCGTTATCGGTGACTTCCGCTGGGATTTCATTTCCCTTTTCATCATAGACATGGAGATGCGCCCGATAAGGATTCCATTCACTGGTATCTTCGTATAAGGTCATTTCTAAGACTTTAAATTCACAATCATCATCCGTTAAGGTAAGTTTCGATGTTTCTTTTCTCATCTGGATGGTGTCATGGCCGTCTTGATTTTGTTGAGCGACGTTTTCATAGCTAACCGTTAACCCATCGACATCAAAGGTTCCGGGTTCTGGGTAACCGCTGGACATCGTCGGGAAGTTTTCTGGGTAAACCGTATGCAGGACTTCTTTAACTGGTTCTTCCGAGGTGGTAGAAGAAGGGCTTTCACTAGTCGCTGAGGAGGTAGTGCTACTTTCAGTACCAGTATCGGGGAGGGTGGTGGAAGTTAAAGAGGAGCCTTCACCGTTAACGCAAGAAGCGAGGAGCAAGGCTAAAGGGAGTAATAAGAGTTTCTTTTTCATGCCTCTAGTGTACGCTTTTTCTAGATGTTTTCCCATCTATTTAGCATTTATCGGTCTTTTTCCTATTTATATTAGACGTTAAACATATATGAAATAGGAGTTTTTCTCTATTTTATTTAAAACCATTTAAAAGGGAAAAGATGTGCCATGGAAGTAGTAATTCATTTTTAAAGAGATCGATATATTCATGTGTCACTTTCTTAAAGGTCGAAAAGTAGAAACCAGTAAAGTAGTAATCAAAACAAACATAAGCATGGTTTTCATTAACATAAATATTAAGAAAGCCATGATACAGTTCATTTAGGTGATAAATAGCGCTTAAGATAGGGGGAGTAAGTCTCTTTGTTCCTTCTAGTATATCATCGCTATAGGCCCGGTACTCATTATTAAAATAAAGGGATTCCGATGTTAACTCTGTCTTTAATTTTATTTGTTTAAAAGATGAAATTTTGCCTTTCTTTTGGATTAGAAGAGGGTGGGAAAAAGAAAAGTCAAAATCAAATTTAGCGTAAAGCCCATATAACGCTTTCGGTCTTTTCATTGTCGCGTTCCAAGCTGGGCCTAAAAATAATTTAAAGTCGATAGGAACAGTTCTCGGAAAGGAAAAAGAGACGAAAGACGTAGCGCCTATTTTTCCTTCAATTAACCCTAACGGTTCTTTATTATTTGTTTTAAATGGAGTGTCCTTAAAAAGCTTTTGGACCTTAGTCTCGTTCCCTTTATATGAATAGGTGGCCCCTTCGTATTTATCCTTTAAAAATAACGTACTGAGTTTACTAGAAAATAAATTACGGTAGTCTTTTTGGATCTTAAATATAAGAAAAAGAAAGGTGGGTAGTAAAACAAAAAACGAGATTGCCCCAAAGATTATCATGATTAGTGGCACATATTGCGGGGTGAAATCTGAAACTAAGATTACCCCCACGGTAAGAAGTGGAAAACCAGCCGCCCCAAAAAGAGATGATAAAACAATAAAAAGAACAATTAAAAATGCGCTGAGTTTTCGTTTTTTATTAAGAAAAAGTTTAAGGCTCTCTAAATTTTCCATACTTTATAGTAACAAAATAGACTTAGTTAGCCTACTTTTAACTATAGCAAAATAAAAAATAGCAATTATTGTATATTTTAGATTTGGACAGTGTATAAATGTAATTCTTTTTCGATGACGCGTTATTTTTTTAAATTAATGCCGATGAAAAGTCGCTTTTAAAATTTGATTAAATATATTTATATTTAAAAATAAAGAATTAATCGTTACTTATGGTAACTTCTTAAAATTCTTCTTTACATCTTTTGAAAGTGTCCTAGAGTAAAAAAGTATTTTTGGAGGCCAACAGCACCATGAAAAAGAAACTTTTACTGGTCACTCTTGCGGCTACATCGTTAGTATTAGCGGCTTGTGATGACCCTGCTATTTCCTCGACAAGTGGGGGCGATAGCGATACCTCGGTGACGAGTCAAACCGATTCATCAACGAGTTCTTCGGATAGTTCTTCTTCAAGCAGTAGCTCTTCCAGCACCTCTTCGTCTTCGACTCAAGAACTGACGAAAGAGCAGATTTGGAATGCCGCTCTCGCTAAGGATTATTCGAATTCCACGATGATCAGCTATGAAGGCATCGGGGGAAGTAGCAATGGGGAAGTTTATGAATATAACACCCAGGGCTATAACGTCATCGATGATAGGTACGGTGTCGCTACGGCGGAAGACATTCATTACCTCTTCTACCATGATTATGGAGGAGAAAGTTACCTTTATTTCGAAGATGAAGGTCGGGGAGATGCCTGGCTTAAAGAGGGTTATAAGAACGCTCCGCTCGGGATTGAAAACACCTATTTCGACCTTCTTTACCTCATGGAAGAATTAAGAAAAGTCGACTATAGTGACGTCCAATACGGCTTACAAGGGAATCCGCTTTATTACATCACAGATGAAGACGTGATGGCGGAACTTAACCAAACCATCTTTAAAGCTAACTTCATCGAAGCCCCATATTTCGCCTACTGCGGTATCGGGATCGATGAAAAAACAATGCTCTTTGATAGCATCGTCGCTTTCGTCGATTATGATGATACGAATAACTTCTTTACGGCCGCTTTAACGGATTTTGGTAACACGACTTTCGTGAATGAACCCTTACCTCCGGCGCCAAACGAAGAAAACGTTAGAACTTACGCTGATTATAAAGGGGAAGACCCCTACGTGGAAAAACGGGTAACCGCTATTCATTTAAGTAGCGTGGAACCGGATAAAACGACCTTAGAAGGGGATGAAGAAGCACTCTTTGAAATCAGCTATGACCCGATCGACGCTAATAATTACATCTTTAGCCCGGTCACCAGTGATCCGGAAATCGTCACCTTCGAACATAGCACAGAAACCAATCAATATGTCGCTTACGGGAAACACGAAGGGACAGCGACAATCTCGGTCGTTGACGATATCACTGGCATTGAATCCAATAAGATTGAAATCACTGTTAAAGGACCGAAAGACCCGGTGCAAACGGATGTTACTAATAGAGTCAGATTCACGGGACTCGATGTCACGAACGGCCATATCAGCTACACCGAGCACATCCCGGGAGCGGGAAAACTGGATATCTTAACTGATAACGTGGAAACCGTTGACGTCAGAATGTCTTCGACCAACTCTGACCTTAAGTTAACGTATCCGGAAGAACCGGTCCTTATCTTCACCCCGGGCCAAACCGTCAATAACGTGACAGCTTCGATTGAAATCGATACCCATCACCAAGATGTCCACGGTATCAGCTTCCTTTACGGCTATGAATTTGAAAGCCACTACGCTAATAAAGATTACTTAGAAGCGAGAATCTTAACCTCTGATGATGGAGATGAATGGGTTGTCGCCAAAGATTGGACCAGTGAACTCAGAAACACCATCTCGCCTTACAACATGAAACTCTTCGAAATGGAATTTGAAGGGCAAGCGAGACACATCAAGATTGAATTCGATACCAACTTCATCGGCAAGACCAACTGGGTTGATATCCAAGAAATCAATCTCTATAAGAACGATGCTTCCATCACCGAAGTTCCGGTGACCGATGTCGTTCTCACCTTACCGGATAAGGTGGAAGTTAATGATACCTTTACCTTAACCGCGGAAGTTTTACCGGAAAACGCGACCGATAAGAGCTTAGTCTTCTCTTCCAGTAACGAAACGATTGTGGAAGTCGTCGATAGTGCCTCCGGCCAATACCGGGCCTTAGCGGAAGGCCACGCGACCTTAACTGCGACCAGCGAAAAGTACGGAATCACCCGTTCAATCGAATGTGTGGTTAGTGAAGATACCATCGATGTCACCTCGGTTACCATCACCAACAAAGCCGAACTCTTGACAATGGAAGTCGGGGACACGAAAGCGATTATCATAGAAGTCTTACCAATTAATGCCACGAACAAAGCCTTAACTTATGCTTCAAGCGATACAAGTGTGGCCACTGTCACCAGTGACGGTACCATCACCGCGGTCGAAGAAGGAACAACGACCATCACGGTCACCAGCGCGAATGACATCAAAGATGAATTCCTTCTCACTGTCAATCCGAAAGTCTTAGTGAGAAGTTTAACCATCAATAACACGGAAACTTCCTTAAGTTTAAATCGCACTCTTGAACTTGACGTTACCGTCGATGCTGATGGGGTGGTTAACCAACAATACACAGTCACTTTACGCGATGACACCTTAGCTAGCGTTACCTATACCGATGATGGGGCGCCCGTTATCAACCCTCTTAAACCGGGGCACTTAATTGTTACCGCGACCAGTAAAGTTGATCCTTCGGTCAAAGATACCTTAGAACTCGATATCAACCCGGTCGCGATCGATAACTATGGTTATGAAGGTGTGTACACCGTCTTAACCGCTGATTCCACCTTTAATGGGGGAGCCGTGGAAACGGTTAGAGTCGAACTCTTAAAAGATGATGACGACAGAGCCACGATGCTTCTTACTGTTAACAATGGGGACGTCATTGAACTCTTCTGTTATGATTGGGACTCTTGGGATAATACCGCTTATTACAAGAACGCGGACGGATCTATTGACGTGATGGTTACCGATAATGGTGTCGACGGCATCGACATTATGTCGATTGACTATAGCTGGGCGATTTACGCGAAAGAATTCGTCAATATCACCGGTGTCACCTTAGATATCGATAAGATGAATGTCGCGGTCGGGGACGAAGTCACCATCACTGCCGAAATCAACCCCACAATCTATGATGAAGCCATCACCAGCGTTGAATGGGAAATCTTAAGCGGTGGTACCTTAGTGGAAGAAGTCGCTTCGACTGACCAATTGGTTAAGAAATATAACGCGGTCGGGGAAGGGACTGTCAGCGTTAAAGTCACCATTAACGGTGAATTTACTGACACTCTCGACTTTGAAATCAAAACTCCCGTCACTGG
>UQOB01000024.1 GCA_900542595.1 uncultured Mollicutes bacterium
TTGACGTAACCGGTGATGGTGGTAAAGATGGTATCGTCGCCGCCGAGCTTCGCATTGATGCCCGGTTTGACCTTGGTGCCCCGTTGACGGTAAAGGATGCTTCCCGCCGTGACGTATTGCCCGTCACCGACCTTGGCACCGAGCCGCCGACCGACCGAATCCCGGCCGTTACGGGTGCTACCGACACCTTTTTTCGAAGCGAAACGTTGTAAATCAATGATGAACTTCATATCTCTTTCCTTTCTAAAGCGAGGTTCTGTGGATAACTTTCGCTTATTCCCAACAATTGGGTGTAAATGGTTTGAAGAACGATTTCTTCTCGTTCGGATAGTTCTCTTTTAAAGGTAACATCGAGCTTGTTCGGGGTGTCACTAATCGTGACTTCATCATCCTTCATCTCGAGCGCATTTAAGCCCCCTAAGACGATGCCGCTGACGGCGCTACAGACGATGTCATGACCCTTTGAAGCGTATTCGGCGTGACCTTTAACCACAAGGTGACAAACTTTTCCGTTTTTTAAGGTGAATTGAACTTTGATCATTAAGCTTCGATCGCTTCGATGAGCAAGCAAGTATACGGTTGACGATGACCTTGCTTTTTCCGCTCATTGGTCTTGGCTTTGTACTTATAGACGACAATCTTCTTTTCTTTCCCTTGTTTTTCGACTTTCGCTTTGACTTTCGCGCCCTTGACGAAGGGTTTGCCGGTCATCAGCTTATCGCCCGAAACCAAGAGGACCTTATCAAGGATCACCTCTTCCCCGACATTGTTCGGGAGCTTTTCGACGAAAATCTTATCGCCGACTTGGACCTTGACTTGCTTGCCGCCAGTTTCCACTACTGCGTACATCTTTTTCCTCCTTCTATCACTCGCTTCCTATGGCCAGTAAACGCGTTACTTGTTAGGTGCCTCGGAACGCGGTTGCCAAAATAAAAGGCAACAACGTTAGTAATAATACCATTTCCCTACGTTTTTCCAACAAAAACTTCAGGATTTTTACCTAAATATAGTTTTATAAACTATAGGGGAGGATCTTCCTCAGGTATTTCAGTCTAACAAATTGTTGCGCTTTCTGACATAAATCTTCGCAAATCTCCGATATTTTTTCAAGCGAATATCGCTTTATCTTTGAAAATACTGAGTTTTTGCAATGATATCTTTATATTTCCTCTAATAAGGGGATAATCGATGGCTCTTTCCCGGTCATCCGGTAAACTGTCCTACGGATCTTATCATGGACCGCGCTCTTTTGGTCATCGATATCCATCTGTTTGTTATCCATGTATTCTTGGTTACAGATGGCAAGTTGTTTATTGATTTCCCGAATCAAAGTTTCATTTTCTTTAAGGTAGGTTAAACCCTTTAAGACTAAGTCGGCTTGCCCGATCAATTTATGGGTCGAAGCATCATAACACGCTCCACAGATGATGAGCCCTTGCCCGAGCTTTTCTCTTTCTTGGAGGACTTCCCGGCTGATATCACCGACCGAAATTCCATCAATCATCACATCCGCATGCGGAATATCTTCTTCCACCATTCTCGCTCTTCCGTTTTCAAAGATGACAGGTAAACCATTTTCTAATAAGAAGACATTTTGATGGTTTAAGTTAATGCCCATGGAAAGCGCGACTTCCGCGTTCTTAAGAAGATCTTTATAGAAACCTTTCACCGGAATGTAGTATTGGGGTTTCACTAAAGTGATCATCATCTTTAAATCTTCTTCGCTAGCGTGCATCCTTAAGAATTTCTTTCTTGGCACATTGATGATGGTCGCTCCGCTCCGATAGAGTTCATCCAAAGCATCGGTGGCTTCAATTTCGGTATTATCGTTAGCGGGACTCGCATTGATAAAGGTATCAGTCGGCGTTAAATAGCACTTTCTCGTTTCATTTTGGCCGGCTGCTAAAAGAGCGATGGTGTTATAGAGTTTGCTTCCTTGCCCGAGGATGAGGACGACGATATCTTGGTCACGTAACCGATTTAAATCTTCGGTCGGGGCGAAGTTTTCTCTCGGGATTAAAAGTTGCCCGACTTCTTGCATGGCTTTAATGACGCTGGAAGAGGCTTCGTCGTAGGGAACAATCTTCTTATGGCACTTGATGGCCACTTTAATCACTTCATCGATGTTATAGAAGTTACTGATGAAAAGGGAAACGAAGACCCGGCCTTTGCTGTTTCTAATTTCTTCTTCGATATAGGGCGTTAATTTATAGCTCGGAGCGGTATAGCCCGGGTGATCAGCATAGGTGCTTTCCGCGATGAGGACAAGGGTTTTATGTTCCGCAATCGTCGCGATGCTATTCATATCAAAGAGGTAATTAGGATCTGCGCCATTTTCGATAACGAAATCGCCTGTCACAATGACGTTACCCATCGTGGTGCTGATGGCGACCCCACTACTCTTCGCGATATTATGAGCGGTACTGAAGAACTGGAATAATCGTCCCTCAATCATCGCTTTATCGGTTGGTTTAACGACGTTGAATTTAATGTTTAAGTTCTTAAAGTTATGGTCTTTAAGGAAGAGCTTTAGCATTTGGTAAGTGACTTCACTTCCATAGACCGGAGCGGGCACTTCGTTATAGATATAGGGAAGCGCTCCGAATTCATCAACATGACCGTGGAGAAGAATATAGGCTTTCACCCGATGTTTATTGTTCTTGAGATACGTAAAATCGGGGATGATGTAATCGATACCGGGCATCGTTTTATCGGGATACTTAACCCCGGCTTCGATGACATAGATATCGTTATCGACTTCGACGATTAAACAGTTTTTCCCGTCTTCATCAAGTCCCCCTAAGGTAAAAATCTTCACTCTTTGGTCCATCTTGCTACCTCAATTTCTTTTTCTATTCTCCCTTCTTTCAGGGTCTTTAAAATAATTTTCTTTTTGTTTATTTCGATATAGGTCGGAACGTGGCCGCCTTTCGGGAAACCGATGCTCCCGGGATTTAAATAAATCTTATCGTCCTGAATCTCACATAAGGGAAGGTGAGTATGACCGAACATATAGAGGTCATAGGTTTTCCCCTTAAAGGCTTTTATCGAGGGGTCATCCCCGTGGAAAGCGATGGTTTTAATGCCATTAATCTTTAGCTCTAAACACGGGAAAACGTAATAAGGAAGGTATTCATCCGTGTCGTCACAGTTCCCTTTCACCCCGAGCAATTTATATTCTTTCTTTAAAGCGAAAAGTTCTCGTTGAACGTGCCAGGGGTCATAATCAGCTGGCCTTCCGTTCCTAGGTCCATAAGCGTAGATATCCCCTAAAAGGATGACGAAATCAGGCTTTTCTTCTTCCAATTTTTCTTTAAACAACAAGAAAGCATCTTTCCTTCCATGAAAGTCACTAAACAAAAGAATTTTACCGTGGAGTTCAATCATACTTTTTTCACCTTAAAAGTCGAAACTAAGGGAGTCTTTTCCCCGTCGATATCATTCGACAAGACTTGTCCGACACTAATCGGAGCTTCCACGGATATTTTATTGATATTTTCCATAACTTTCATCATTTCCTTCTTGTTAACCGCTTTCAAGGTTTTGCACGCGCAGAAAGGACGGTCCCCATTTTTAACCCGGACGAAGGAAGTAACGACCCGCGTGGGATTAAGTAATTCATTCTTAAAGTATTCCAGTCCCCTAAGACAACCATAGCCTTTAATCTCCCCTTTTTCGTCTTGGGAAATCACGCAGCCTTTCGGGCAAATGATACAAGTTAACGTCTTCATTCGGTGACCTCCAAAGAAAGCTTTCCGTCCTTCACTAAATCTTTATTGATGACGAAGCGATTAAGGACGCTGGGGTAAAGAGGGGCCATCACTTTTTTGATGACAGTGTTACCACTCTTGATGACCACTTCCCCATTAAGCAAAGGTTTCGTCGTTCTAAAAGAGAAGGTAAAAGAATCGGTTAAAGGAGTAGAAATAACCATCGGATAAACCCGGAACATCTTCGGGTCAAATATCACGTTATCCCTATGAATCTCCGCTTTTTTATTTAATTTTTCGATAATATCTTTCGCGGCGACAATCCCATCGTCATAAACATTATCAACCAAATCATTGATGAATAAAGCGTTCCCTAAAAGATAGAAACCATCCTTCACCATCATGTTTTGATCAACCTTATCGATTGGAAGTTTAATCTTCTTATAAAGGTCATTCATCGAAAGTAAACCGCAGGAAATAATTAAGCCGTCGCAGGCGATGGTTTCTTCTGTTCCATCGATATAGTTCCCGTCCTTATCAACTTTAACGGTCACGATACTTTCTAACCTCTGCCGCCCTTCCGTCCGTTTAACGGTCGTCGAAAGCTTTAACGGAATATGGAAATCATCTAAACATTGAACGATATTTCGTTTTAACCCGCTGGGATAGGGATTAATTTCTAAGACCCCTAAAACTTTCGCCCCTTCTAAGGTGTAACGTCTTGCGATGATGAGCCCGATATCGCCGCTCCCGAGGATGACCACCCGTTGCCCAACTAAAGCTCCCGCGTTATTGCATAAGGTCTGAGCTTCGCCGGCTGTCACAATGCCGGATAGTCTTTTCCCGGCGAGTTCAATCTTTCCCGGACTCCTTTCCATCGCCCCAGTCGCAAGCACGATATTCTTCGCTTTGGCGTGATGAACACCCGTCTTATTGATATAAACCACTTCTTTATCTTTACTGATACTGATAACTAAACTCCCAAGAACATAAGGGACATGGTATTTTTCAATTTCATCCTCTAAAAGGAAAGAGAACTCCGGTCCGGTCATGTCTTTTTTAAAAGCGTTTAAACCAAAACCTTGGTGGATACATTGCTTTAAGACTCCACCTAAGGTGGCCGCTCTTTCGATGAGGAGAATATTACTGATTCCTTGTTTCTTAAGATATAAAGCGCAGCTCATTCCGGAGGCACCGCCCCCGATAATGATCACATCATACATTTCCATCATCTTCTCCTTTCTTTAAAGGATAACGAGCGAAGTTGCTCCCAAGGTCATCGTAGAAAATTTCACTGATCGACCGGTGGAACTTCTTCGCGAGATAATTGAGGACATTAATCCTGCAGAAACTGCCTTGGCACTTCCCAAAGCCCGCTCGGGTGAGCCGTTTAAAGCCTTTTAAGGTCTTCGGATATACCGAACGGCTCATGATATCGTTGACCTCTTTAAAGGTCACTTTTTCGCAGTTACAGATTCTTTGCCCGGCGGTGGGGTCTTCTTTGATTACTTTATCGAGTTCATCCAACGATAGCTTTCTTGACCGGAAATATGGTTTAACGTTTGGAATATAGTTTTCTTTTTCTTTAAGGGGCCACCGCGGTTTAATCAATTTTTCAATCACGTATTCCGCTATCGCGGGGCTACTTACGAGTCCCGGACTGTCGATCCCCGCCACATTGATAAAACCGGGATGGATAAGGTCACTTTCAATGATGAAATCCCCGGTCGTCGAGCCGCTTCTCATTCCCGAGAATACCCGGATAACCTTATCTTTACTTAAGGATGGAACTAAACGTTTTCCTTTTAAGAAGACTTGGTCGAGGATATCTTTTTCGCAGCCAAAATCATGGGGATCGCTCGTTAAATCATTGGATGGCCCTACTAAATAATTCCCGCTAGTGGTTCTGGTAAATAGCACCCCTTTCCCTTCTTTAATCGGGCAGGAGAAGATGGTCGGAGTCATAAAGCTATCATCAAAATGGTCGAGGACGTAATATTCCCCTTTTCGGTATGTTAAATCCCAGGAAGGATTAGAAATAAAGCTCGCGATCGTTTTAGCGTTACTCCCGGCGCAGTTGATGACGATACGCGCTTCATAGCTATTATCGGTGGTATAGACTAAGAAATTTCGTCCGTACGGGGTGATGTTTTCGACCTTTTCCCCCCGTTTTAGGACCGCTCCATTATCGACCGCGTTTTCTAAAGCGTGATAGACGAGTTCAAAAGGATTGATGACCCCACTCGTCTCCGCGTATAAGCTTCCCCTAATATCAGGATTCACATTCGGAGCGAGTTTCAAGGTTTCTTCCTTCGTTAAAATTTTCGTAATAACTCCGTTATTCTCCCCTCTTTTTTTCAATTCTTTGATTTTTTTATCGTCGTCAGGCGTAAAAGAAAGAAC
Source organism: uncultured Mollicutes bacterium (assembly GCA_900542595.1). Taxonomy (GTDB): domain Bacteria; phylum Bacillota_I; class Bacilli_A; order RFN20; family CAG-826; genus UBA4951. The sequence goes on from UQOB01000024.1 coordinate 6,114, forward strand.
GAGAGCCCCATTATTTTCATATTCGACATCTAATCTCTTAACCAGGTCTTTAAAGAGTTCATTCCCTCTTTTATTCAATAACGCTTTTAAAGTCCCCGGAGCGGGGTCATAGCCAGCATGGATAATACCGCTATTCCCAGCGCTGGTTTTATTGCCGGGATCGAGATCCTTTTCGATAATTAAAATATTTAAATCATAACGACTGAGATAACTAGCCAAAAGGCTTCCTACTACGCCGGAGCCAATAATTAAGACATCGACCACTATTTATGTCCTACTTTCTTCCTTATATTACCACGAAAAAGAGGGAAAAGTTAACCATAAAATTCAGTAGTTTATTTCATGTAATATATTGCTTTTAAACAAGGGAATAAGTGACGTAATTATCGTTATTTTCTTCATTGAAAGTGAGTTTAATGCATGTATACCTTATATTCATCATCACCAAAGGTATCTCAAATATAGATGAAACGGACGACGAAATCGCAGGAAGAAAGAATGGTTAAAGAGGTAACTAATGAAAAGGATTAGCCCACTTCTCTTCATCTTCTTCCCCTTTCTGAGGTCTTCTATATTTTTATGTTACAAAATAAAATCGTTGAAAGAAGACATTAAAAAAGCCCTGGTTTCCCAGAGCTCTCTTTGAAAGTCAGTTAATTAAGCAACCTCGACAGGCGGAGTATCGGCTTTTTGCTGTTGAACCGCTTCGTAAGTGGTCCATTTGCCTTCAACGGTCTCACCATCACCATTATTCCACCAAGCTGCCGTTGTGCCTTGGATAGTGTAGGTATCGTTATCGCCCCGGTCAGCAAGGTTGATAGGAGCAGTTCTCGCTCCCCAATCTTTTAAGACCCCTTCTTCCGTTCCAGTTCTCACGAAGGTAATGGTAGTGACAACAGAAGTATCGATTTCGATCGACCAAGCGTTCCACCCGGTTTCAGCCGTGACTTGGACGTACCCGATAGCATCATCGTAGGTCATGGGAGTTAATTCCTCTTCACCATTGATAAGGATATGTGTGCTCGCGGCATCTTTGTTCCACCATGCTTCATCTTGGAAGTGAATGGTCACCATCGTGCTCGGCTCGGTCTTCGAGCTGGTATCACTTTCGCTTTCGCTAGTACTGGAGCTAGGAATCCGGCTGGAATTAGTATTATCATCCGGTCCTAAACCCGTATTAGTCGAAATGTTCGTTCCCCCGCCGGTACAGGCCACTAAGCCAAATAAACCCAGCACAGGAAGGAATAAAAGACTTTTTTTCATAAAATTCTCCTCTTTGGAAATAACTATATCACTATTGTAAGGGCTTTCAATAGAATTTATCGAAAGAAAAACAAGAAATTGTTACTTTTATGATAAGACATCGAAAAAGAAATAAAGATTGCTCGCTCTTTTAAAGGGGTTATTATCGAGAATCACCTCATCCCAGCTTTCTTCGTAGCTCGTATAAGGTTCTTTTAAATAGGTGAAAAGTTCGATTAAACCGAGTTTATCACCGGTATATTGTTCTTCAAAAATTTCGCTTAAGTCCTTCTTTTTATCAGTCTTACAGTTGCTTTCGTTGTATAACGCGTGCTCTAAATTGATGGAAAAGTAATAGAGGTAATACGGGAGGTTAGTCTTGCCAAAAAAGAGCACTTCATAACGGACCATCTTTAAGAGATTTTGTCTTTTAGTTCTTCTTTGGTGATATAAGCTTTCCGGGGCTTCTAAGAGGACCCGATTCTTTTCCGGTTGGTATTCTTGCCTTTTTACCCGGCTACTATAGACGTAACTTTCTCTTTGAGCGAAACAGCCATCGAGATCGGTTATTTCAATGACACCAGTTAAATCAGAAGCTTTAAGTTTCTTCATCTTTAAGAAGCTATGGACGGCCTTTTTAAGGTAAGAGAGAGTGACGTCCCCTTTGATGTTTCTTTTTCCCTTCCCTTTACTGGTGATATCCCCGTGGAGGACATAAAAATAAAGGGTCACTTCTTCCTCTTCAAAGAGGGTTCTTAAAGGGTTTTCTAAAGTGATTTCATCGGTCGGGCCTTCGACGAGGACGAGGTAACGTTTCATTTTTTATCCTTAATCTTTAAATAGAATAACGGGGGGTCGATTTTCTGCAAAAGATTCTTCTCTTGGAGAGCTAAATATCTTAAGTAATCGTCCCTTAAGTTCCGGTTTTTGGTTTTCCCGGGGAAGGGAGTGAAGGTTGGTAAGGTTTCAAAGGTGCTGAAATAGAAGCAAGAGGAAGGAAGAACTTCTAAAGGCCTAAAATTATTGGAAGTAAAGATTAAACAGCCTTTCCCTCGAATAAAGTACAGCCTTAACAGTTCCCCTAAAAGATATTCAAAAATCCCCTTATCGATTTCATCGATCACTAAGAGGCTGTCTTCTTCCGTGAAGCCTTTCGCGAGGTAGAAACATAAACCTAAGAGCTTTCTCGTCCCTTCGCTGATAGAAGCGAAAGAGAAGGTCTTCCCATCCGTATTCCCGTACAAAGTGACGTTGATACCATTCTTCCCCTCTTTCTTTTTAAAAGAGAAATGAACCTTCCCTAAGAGATACGGTAAAGCGTTATTGACCTTTTCTAAGCGATGATCAAGATCTTCCACTTCTTCTTCATTGAATACCCCTTTCCCATTCTTTAAAAGATGGGCCCAGGGGGAAGAGGTCTTAAAGGAAGGATACACATCTAGAGCTTTTAAGAGATATTCTTTTAAGGTTTGGATATCTTTTTCTTCGTTCTTAAAAAGGATTAACTCTGGAAGTTCATCGAACTTAATGTTTAAATCCGGCGATAAAAACTCTTCAAGATAAATACCCTTACTATTCTTTACTTGAATCGAGAGTTTATAAGTTACTTCTTTATCGTTTAAATCAAAGGTAAAGCTTAAAGAAGCTACCTTGGTTTCCACGTTCACTAAAGACAACAAAGAATGCATTAAATCATTATCGGCATGAACCGCGGAAGAAAGAATATTAAACGCGTTGATGACGGCGGTTTTCCCGGAGCCATTCGGACCGAAAAGCCCGATAATTGAAGGGTGAAGAAAATCTTCTTCCCCTCTTTCCAAGTAAGAGGTGGAAGGAAAAACGAAAGAGGTATCCCCCAGCCCCTTTAGACCCTTAATCTTAAATGACAATAGTCTAAGCATACCTAATTATATATGAAAAAAGGGGGCCTAAGGTATAGGCACCCCTCTTAGAGCTTAGTGTTCTTTCTTATTTCCCCGGTAGGGTTTCTTGCTGAAGCTCTTGCCGTTATCTTTGTTATGCGGCTTTTCGCTTCGTTCTTGATATCCTTCCGGTTTTTCTAAGAATTCCCGGTGGCTGAGTTTAATCTTGCCTTTTTCGTCAAGACCAATCACCACCACTTTTAAGGTATCACCGACCTTATAGAGTTTCGAAGCATCATCGACATAATTCCAGTCGAGCCGGCTTACGTGGCAGAGCCCATCGGTATCCCCAAAGAGATTGACGAAGACCCCGTAGTCTTCCACTCTGGTGATCTTGCCTTCGTAGATTTCGCCGACCTTGGCTTCCCGAGTGATATCGTCAATCATTTGTTTCGCTTTATTGATCATGTCTCTACTGACGTGGTAGAGAGTGATTTGGCCACTATCTTCGACGTCGATCTTGATGTTATCGCACTTGGCGATGATATCATTGATGACTTTACCGCCGGTACCGATGACTTCCCGAATCTTATCGGGGTCAATCATGAAGGTTAACATCTTCGGCGCGTATTCGCTGACTTCTTTTCTGGGTTCACTGATGGCTTTTTTCATGACTTCCCGGATTTCCGCTCGAGCTTTATTGGCTTGCGCTAAGGCTTTGCTAAGAACTTCTCTCGTGACCCCGTGGATCTTGATATCCATCTGGAGAGCGGTAATCCCTTTTTCGGTACCCGCGCACTTGAAGTCCATATCACCGAAATGGTCTTCCAAACCTTGAATATCGGTGAGGATGGTGTAAGGATGATTTTCATCTAAGGGGCCAGAGCTGATGAGACCCATCGCGATACCGCTGACCATGGCTTTAATTGGAACACCGGCCGCCATGAGTGACATACAAGAAGCGCAGATGCTAGCTTGAGAAGAGCTTCCGTTACTTTCGGTAACATCGGCGACGCAGCGGATAGTGTACGGGAATTCTTCTTTGGAAGGAATGACGTAGCTTAAGGCTCTTTCACCTAAAGCGCCATGCCCGATTTCCCGTCTTCCGGGAGTGCCCATTCTTCCGACTTCCCCGACGCTATAAGGAGGGAAGTTATATTGATGCATAAACCGTTTTTCGGTTTCGGTGGTTAAGTTATCGATGATTTGAGCATCGCTGAGCGGCCCTAAGGTCGTGGTGCTGATAACTTGGGTTTGGCCCCGGGTGAACATGGCGCTGCCATGGGCTCTCGGGAGTAAATCAATCTGAGCATCGAGCGGTCTGATTTCATCAACTTTTCTTCCGTCCGGTCTAATCTTTTCTTCCGTGATGAGCCGACGAACTTCATCGGCGACCATCCCTTCTAAGATATCATTGACCATCATCATGGTCTTCGCGTGTTCTTTTTCTGTGGCGTAGTTTCTAGCATCATAGTCATCGATAATTTCTTTCTTTAAATCATCGATGGCTTTTTGTCTTTCGAGTTTATCGAAGATGCTGATGGCTTTGACCATTCTATCTTTAATCCGAGTATTGATGTCATTGACGATTTCTTCACTCGGCTTATAAAGATCGACCACTCTCTTTTCTTTCCCGATTTCTTTAATGATGCTTTTTTGGAAATCGCAGAGTTGTTTGATGGCTTCGTGACCAAACATGATAGCATCGAGCATTTCTTCTTCCGGCACTTGGTCCGCGCCCGCTTCGACCATCATGATAGCGTCTTTCGTACCCGCGACGGCTAAATTGATATCGCTATGTTTTCTTTCGTCTTCGGTAGGATCGATGATGAGCTTTCCATCAACCCGACCGACATAAACACCGGCGACCGGTCCATCAAAGGGGATATCACTGATGCCGAGGGCTAAACTGGCCCCGAACATCGCGGTCATTTCCGGCGTGTTATCTTGATCAACACTCATGACGGTGTTGACGATGTGCACATCGTTTCTAAATCCTTCTGGGAAGAGGGGTCTAATCGGACGGTCGATTAACCGAGCGCTTAAGGTGCCGTGTTCGCCAGGCCGACCTTCCCGCCTTAAAAAGCTCTGCGGGATCTTACCGACTGCATATTGCTTTTCGATGTAGTCGACGGTTAACGGGAAGAAATCCCCGTCCCGAGGACTATCACTGCAGCAAGCGGTGGATAAGGTGACGGTGTCACCGAATCTGACAAAAGCGGCTCCATCAGCTTGCTTGGCGATTTCACCGGTTTCAACCTTTAAGGTTCTTCCGGCAAATTCCATTTCAAATGTCTTTTTCATTTCTTTTCCTCAATATTTTCCGAAGAGGATTTTACCATAAAATTGCTTCTAAGGTAGGTTTATTACTTGAGAATTTTTAGGTAGATGATCATCAAGGATTATCTTTAAAGATAATTGCTTAAGAATAAAAGAAGTAATAATTGACTATATATTCAATTGATAACCACCTGCTAAACATTCTTTTAAAAACCTCAATATTGTTGCAAAACCCCTCTTTCTTTTTAAATTTAATGATTTTATGCAAGAAAAAAGGAACCCGAAGGTTCCTCTGTTGTCTTACTTTCTAAGACCTAAGCTTTGGATTAACTTTTCGTATCCATCGTGGTCATGAGTGGCAATATAGCTTAATAAAGACCGTCTCTTCCCAACTTGGATTAAAAGCGAACGTCTAGCGGACGCATCACCTTTGTTGTTCTTAAGGTGAAGGGTTAACGCTTCGATTCTCTTGGTTAACAAGGCGACTTGGACAGCAACGCTTCCGGTGTCTTTGTTGTTAGCCCCGAATTTTTCGACGACATTCTTTTTGATATCTTTGCTTAACATCTTTCTTTTCTCCTTTCTCTTTCTTAGCGCATTCCCGAGTGAGGGTCGGAGAGGTCCCGTCACCCCGAATGGCTGCCAGGTAAATATACCGAATGGCTAAGGAATTTGCAAAAGAAATTAGAGGAAAAAGAATTATTCGCTTTCTTCGACCAATAAGTTCCTTAAAATGAGGGCCCTTTAGTTCATTAATCAAAAGTCTTTCCTCTTAAAAACTTCCCTTTTATTACTTTAGTAATAGGGATATTTCCCCTCTTTTATTTGCAATTAAGCGATTTCATAGACAAAAAATTACACTTTAGATATTGAAACACTATAATTACAAAGGCTTTTTTAAGGAGGTCCCAATTATGAAAATTAAGAATATCGCGATAATCGCTCACGTCGACCACGGGAAGACCACCCTGGTCAATAGCCTTTTTACTTCCAGCGGGACTTTCCGAGAAAACGAAGCGGTCCAAGATCGTTTGATGGATAGTAACCCTCTTGAACACGAAAGAGGAATCACCATTCTCGCGAAGACCACTTCTATTCACTATAAAGATTATAAGATCAACATCGTCGATACCCCCGGGCACGCGGATTTCGGAGGCGAAGTCGAACGAATCATGCACATGGTCGATGGTTGCCTTCTTTTGGTTGATGCTTATGAAGGGGTTATGCCGCAAACGCGGTTCGTCCTTAAGAACGCCTTAGAAAACCATTTAAAACCGATTGTCGTCATCAATAAGATCGATAGACCGAACGCGGATCCGAGACGGGCGATTGATGAAGTACTTAATTTGTTTATTGAATTAGGAGCGAACGATGAGCAGCTCGATTTCCCGGTCTGCTATGTGAGCGCCCTCAATGATACCTCGAGCCTCTCCCCGAACCCAAATGACCAAAAACCCGGTATGGCGGCCCTTCTGGATTTAATCATCAGTAAAACACCGGATCCGAAATATGACCCGAAGCTCCCTTTCCAATGGCAAGCCGCTCTTTTAGATTACAACGATTTCGTCGGAAGAATCGGGATTGGAACGATTAGACGTGGTCACGTAAAAGTCGGTGACCAAGTCACGGATATTAGACCCGATGGAACGAAAAAGAGCTTTAAAGTCATGAAGCTCTATACCTTCTACGGCATGCAAAAGAATGAAGTCAATGAAGCCGAAGGTGGGGATATCATCGGTATCGCGGGTTTAAGCGATATCGGGGTGAGTGATACTGTCACTTCTCCCGCTTTAGAAGAAGCGCTTCCTCCTTTACGGGTCGATGAACCGACCCTTCAAATGGAATTTGGGACGAACTCCTCCCCTTTAAGAGGGAAAGACGGGAAATTCGTCACCGCGAGAGTCATCGAAGAACGGCTCTATAAAGAAACCCAAAAGGATGTTTCTCTTAAATTCCAAAGAATTCCCAATAAAGAAGCTTGGCTCGTCAGCGGCCGGGGTGAACTTCACCTCGGGGTTTTAATTGAAACGATGAGAAGAGAAGGCTATGAACTCGAAGTCAGTAAACCGCAAGTCATCAAGAAAGTCATCGATGGGGTGACCAATGAACCTTATGAAGACCTCCAAATCGATGTCCCCAATGAATTTGTCGGGGATGTCATGTCGACCTTAGGTGACCGGGGCAGCGAACTCAAGAGCATGGATGAAAACAATAACTTAACGAGATTAACTTATGTTATCCCCTCTAGAGGTCTCTTAGGTTTCGTCAGTAATTTCTTAACCTTAACCAAAGGTTACGGCATTATTAACCACTCCTTCAAGGAATATCGTCCGATGTTCCAAAAGGAAGTTGGGGAACGGAATATCGGGGTTTTAGTGAGTACGGATAATGGACCCGCAACCGGGTATGCTTTAGAGAAGGTAGAAGAACACGGAACGATGTTCATTAAACCCGGTGATATTTGTTACGAAGGGATGATTGTCGGTGAACACCGCTATCCCGTCGATTTAGCGGTCAACTGCACGGTCGAAAAACCGATGAACAATATTCGAAGTTCCACCCGTGAACAAACGATTGTTCTAAAAAGTCCTAGGATTATGTCTCTCGAAGCGTGCCTCGACTACATCAACCTCGATGAACTCGTCGAAATCACGCCGAAAGCCATTAGGATGCGTAAACGGATCTTAAATACCAGCGAACGGAAGAAATTCGACGCTAAAAAGAAGAAACAAGACTAAAGTTTCTTTAAGTTTCTAAAGAAGAAAAGTCTAAATAAGATAAACGATACCAAAAGGGCAATAAGACCAAACCCTATCAACTGCAGTAAAAGCACCAAAAGTCTTCGTGACATCATTTATCTTAATCATGAGGATATTGTGACATCAATGTAAAGACTGGTAAAGAAAAGCCCCGAATTACGGGGCTGAAAGGAATATATTATCAGGTCTTATATTTCTTTAGCAGTTCTTATCTCGCTCTTTTTCTTTTGGCGAATAAGACAGCGCCGAGCGCGACAATGACGAAGAGACCACCGACGATGGAAAGCGAAACAATCATCGCCGTATCGTCATCATTATTGAAGACGATCGGGAGGTTACCTTCCGGCGTTCCTCCCATCCGGCTATAGAGATAATCCATCGTGTCTTTAATTGTGTATTTTTCACCATCTTTAATAGCATCAACTAACGCTTTATCAGTGATGGCTTCATAAAGGCCTTTTAAAGTTGTCCATTCTTCCGCATCAGCAATAATCCAGCAAATAGAATCTTCTTTCTGTTCGCCTTCCCATTCATGGGTTTTTCTTAGTGTTTTATAGTGTTCAAGGAAAGCAAGTGCCGCAATCTTATCAGCAGAATCTTCCAACGGTCCGGTCGCGGTTTCTTTATTGCCACTCGGGTAAACAGCCGGTCCATTTAAGGGCATGTCACCAGTTTGTTCGCCCTTGCTATTGTGGAAGACAATCATATCCGCTTCGTATTCAGCTGGAACGAGAACCCGGTAAAGGGCGATGCCTTCACCAGTGACATAACTGATTGGGGCAATTTCACCTTTGATACCCGGCCAAACAGTGGCTGCACCAGTCGTGGTGCTAAAGATATGCGCGTATTCAAAGGGATTATCGGCCCACGCTTCAACGTAGGCATAATAGTCATCTTCAGGCGCGCAGATGGTCGTCTTAGCGTAAACATTTAAGGCTTCACCAGCCGTTGCCACGACCCCTTCGGTCGGCCAAGCATGTTCATAAGCGGCATCAGTATAGAAGCCTTCAATGTAGTAGCCATCGACGAATTTCCAGCTCGGATGATAAGCTTCACCTGCGAAAACTTCTTCTGTTAAAGTTTCAGTTCCAATGTGATAGACAACTTCAACTTTACTGACCTCGGTTTTGGTTACCCAAATGCCATCGGCTTTATCAGGATAATTAGCAAAATCTCTCGCAATCCGAATCCGGTAATTGCCAGCTTGCAGGACTCTGGCATTACCATCTTTAGGAGCAAGATCAAAGTAATCAGTGTAACCACCTAAACCCATGTCCTGATAGCTCATCCACCAATCGCTTTCATAACTTGGACCCTTAGTGACGATTTTAAATTCATCATCAACGTCTGCCGCGAAGGAAGTTTCCCAGTAATCGACAGGTGCTCCTTCTCCCTCATGAGCCGGTTCCCCACCTTCGACATAGGTAAAAGGGACTCTTTTCCAGTCGGTAAAAGTACCGGCTAAATCATAAATCCAACCTTCGGGCGCAGGTTCCGCTGCGACGGTTAGTGGTTCTTCGTTAACGTGAGCAATAACAGTCCCCGCACCGACGGCAGCGACCGTTAACCCAAGAGCTAAGCTAAGAACCAAGTTCTTAATCCTCATAAAAATCTCCTTTGTTTACTTTTGTAAACTTTATGTCGAGAATATTTTAAGAAAGCGCTTTCAGGTTTGCAAGGGGTTAATTAGCATTTATCGAAAGTTCTTTTCACAATGCAAGGAAAAATAAGGAAAAAACAAAAGCTTTTATAGGAAATATTATTTATAAGGTTATGAATTAACTATTTTTAAGACGTTCCGTGATGGCTTGCGCTTGTTTATAAAGCTCGTTGACGTCTTCCCCGATGAAGAATTCATGGTCTTCATAGAGGATACGTCCATTGACCATCGTCATCTTGACGCAGTCTTTGGAACCGCTGTAGACGAGGTTATCTAAGATATTGTTAATCGGCTGCATCGCGGGATTCATTAAATCAATCCTCGTGATATCGGCTTTTTGTCCGACGTTAAGGGTTTGTACATCCAATAAATTAAGAGCGATACTTCCTCCCACTGTCGCAGCTTCTAAAGCTTTATGAGCGGGGAACGCACTCGCATCTTCAAGCTTCAACTTCTGAAGCACGCACATCAGGCGCATCTCATAAAACATATCTAAAGCGTTATTGCTGCTCGGACCATCGGTCCCCACTGCTAAGTTGATGTTATGTTCTAAAACCTTAGTTAAAGGAGCAATCCCGCTCGCGAGTTTACTGTTACTTCCAGGACATGTAACGAATGTCGCATTGTGTTTCTTTAAGATATCTAAATCTTCATCGGATGCGTACACCCCGTGGAAGATACCACCGCCGTAATCTAAGAGACCGAGGTCTTCCATATAAGCGATGGGGCTGAGACCTCTGTGTCTTTCTTTACAATCTTCGGTTTCTTTTTTCGTTTCGCAGGAATGGGTATAACAAGGGGCTTTATATTTATGGGTGAGTTCACTTAAACCTTTTAATATCTCTTCATCGCTCGTATATTCAGCGTGGTAACCAAAGACATAAGAAACTAAGTTATCATCTGGTAAAGTCTTATAAGCTTCTTCCATCTCTTTTAAACTTTGTTTGGATTTAGTGATGGTTCCTAAGATGACCGTTCTAAACCCGACATCCACGGCGGCTTTTTTAATCGCTTCCGGGAAATAATACATATCAAAGCAAGTGGAAATACCGCTGGTTAAGTATTCGAGGAAAGCGACCTTACTTAAGACGTAAACATCGTTAGACGTTAAATGGTCTTCATAAGGGAAAATCTTGGTGGTAAGCCAAACGTCGAGCGGGAGGTCATCAGCGAGCGATCTCGCGAAGGTCATCGCGCTATGCGTATGGCTATTCTTAAAAGCGGGAATCAATAAATCTCCATGGCAATCAATCGTTCTGTTATACCTATCATCCGGGGCTTTTTTTCCGACAAAATCGATGACGGAATCAGAAGTGACTAAGTCCCCTTCTAAAAGAACTGGGTTTCTGGGATCAACTAAGATTTTGGCGTTCTTAAATAAGATTTTCATAACTATCGTATTATTCAGTTAAGCCTAGTTTGATGACTGAATAACTTCTCCTTTCTAGGC
>UQOB01000025.1 GCA_900542595.1 uncultured Mollicutes bacterium
ATTAAAATGAAAAGGGGGAAGGTAAACCACCGATATCGCCCGATGAAATATGTGTTTCTAAGCCTCTCGCGGATTATTTTCTAAACACCGATGTTCTCTATACGATGGTGATGAAAATGAGCACCATGAATGACGGAAGGTTAATCTTTTCGCCTATGAAAAGTAAGGTCAAGGTGACAGGAGTGATCGATGAGCCGGGTTACATCATCTATGGGCGGAAAGATTGGCAAGTCGATTACTTTCGTGATTACTTTGGTTTTTCTTCCTTCGATTTAGAGAGCCGGCAATTTGTTTTTAAACACCAGGAAAAGATAGATGGAAAAGCGCTTCAAAATAAGCTTTTGAATCATTTTTCAGATTGCACAATAGTGTCGCCTCAAAAGATTATCCAAGAAAGCGTCACCAGCATCATGCTTCTTTTAAAAACCATTGTCTATGTCTTAACTTTTTTCGCAGTAATCCTCTCAATTTTCTTACTGTTTTCCACCTCGCATTTTGCGGTTACGGAACTTAAAAATGAGGGTAAAACCTTATTCAATTTAGGTTTCTCTTTTAAGGAAATCTTTTCGATGTATTTCGCTTTCTCGCTTTTACTTATGGGCATCTCTTCTGTCTTCAGTTTCTTAATTGCGATTTTCCTTCAAAATTCTCTTCAAAATGAGATTGGAGCCTTGTTCGGGGGACAATCGTCTTTCACGATTGACCCGATATCGATATTGACTGTCCTCATCTTTTTCCTCGTTGGCGTGGCTTTTTCCTACCTCAGCATTACCCTTTGGCTTAAGAAAAGAAGCTTCGAAAATGAAGAACGAACCTAAATGGTTCGACATGCTCTTTGCTAAGTGTTATATTTTGTGGGGAAATTTTAGCAATGAATGGCATGATTAAAATGTATAACCGGGAAAAAGGCTACGGCTTTATCCACGGAGAAGATAAACAAGATTATTTTTTTCACGTTAGTTCGCTTCAAAACATCGAACCGCACAATGTGGTAACCGGCCTCGAAGTATTCTTCGAAGTCACGGAGTCAGAAAGAGGGTTTCGGGCAGAAAACGTCCGAAAAATTTAAAGATGGGATTAAAAGCGGGCATCGTCGGCCTTCCTAACGTCGGGAAGAGCACCCTATTTAACGCTATAACGAATAACCACGTATTAGCGGAAAATTATCCGTTCGCGACCATCAAACCCAACACCGGGGTGGTGACCGTTCCGGATAAACGTTTAGACTTTTTAACTGACCTTTTTAAACCGGAAAGAAAGATCAATGCGACCTTTGAATTCTACGATATAGCAGGTCTGGTCAAAGGGGCGAGCAAAGGTGAAGGTTTAGGTAACCAATTCTTAGGCGCTATCAGGGAATGCGACGCGATAGTGGAAGTGGTCAGATGCTTTGAAAACGCTGATATTGTCCACGTTGAGAACACTGTCGATCCAGCCAGAGACATCGATATCATCAATCTCGAGCTCGCGATGGCGGACCTCGAAACCGTCAATAATCGTCTCGCTAAAATTGAACCGAAAGTGAGAGTCGCCAAAGATAAAGTAGCCCTCGAAGAAAAAGCGATTTTAGCGCCTTTAAAAGAAACCTTAGAACAAGGTTTACCAGCTAGATTAACCAAAGGATTAACAAGTGACCAAATCGCGTATGCGAGAAAGAATTTCTTTCTTTTAACGTTAAAGCCGATATTGTACGTCGCTAATGTCAGCGATAGCGATTATGCTTCTCTCGACACCTGTAAGTATTATCAAATCGTTAAAGAAATCGCCGACAAAGAAGGCACTGTCTGCATTCCGGTCAGCTGCGAAATTGAGTATGAAATCTCCACGCTTCCGTTAAGTGAAAGAGCGGATTTCCTTTCTTCCATCGGAGCGGAAGAAAGCGGTCTTGATAAGTTAGTAAAAGCCAGCTATAAACTCTTGAATCTTTCGACCTTCTTTACAGTCGGAAGCGATGAATGCCGGGCTTGGACCTTCAAAAACGGGATGACCGCTCCTGAATGCGCCGGTATCATCCACACCGACTTCCAACGCGGCTTCATTAAAGCGGAAGTTTATGACTTTCAAGATATCGAAACTTTAGGAAGTGAACTTAAAGTCAAAGAAGCTGGTAAACTTCGGCAAGAAGGCAAAGATTACATCATGAAAGACGGGGACATTGTCTTCTTCAAATTTAACGTATGAACATCAGAATCGGTTTAGGAAATGACACTCATCGTTTAAGCCCGGAAAAGGGTTATTTAACCTTGGGTGGCATCCAAATTCCTTCTGACCACGTCATCATCGCTCATAGCGATGGGGATTTAGTCCTCCACGCCTTAAGCGATGCGATACTCGGGGCGATTGGGGCTAACGATATTGGAGAGCTCTTTCCTGATAACTTAGAAAAAACCAAGAACATGAGTTCGGTGGAAATCCTAGACGCAGCCTTAAAACTAATGAAAGAAAAAGGCTATCGGGTTAACAATGTTGATATTGTTCTCGAACTAGAAGAGCCAAAGATTGCTCCGTATAAAACGAAGATTAGAGAAAACTTAGCGAGACTCTTAGATATTGATATCTCCTGTGTCGGTTTTAAAGGCAAGACGGGAGAAAAAGTCGATGCGGTCGGAGAAAAAAGAGCGATCAAAGCCACCTGCGTGGTCTTACTGAAAGGAGAGAAAGATGAACAATGAAGAACAATTAAAAGAAATAATCGCCGAAGCTTTTAAAAAAGCTGGCTATCCTTTAAACATCAGCGATATTCAAATCGAAAAGAGCAAGGATCCTCTCCATGGCGACTATGCCTGTGCGGCGTGCTTAAAGCTTGCGAGAACTTTTAAAAAAGCACCTCGTGATTTAGCTAATGCGGTATTACCGAATCTTGAAGGTTCCATCATCGATAAAGTCGAAATTGCTGGCCCGGGTTTCTTAAATTTCTTTTTAAAGAAAGAAGCCTTGAGCGATATCGTCAATAAAATCATCGAAGAAGATGAACACTTCGGGGACGGGGAAGATAAGCATTTCTCTTATAACATCGAATACGTGAGCGCTAACCCGACGGGGGACCTTCACTTAGGGCATACCAGAGGCGCAGCTTTAGGGGATAGCATCGCTAATATCTTAAAGAAAGCCGGTTACGGAGTGACGAGAGAATACTACGTCAATGACTGCGGCAATCAAATCCGACACTTAGGTCTTTCCATCAGAGCGAGGTACCATGAACTATTTGGGGAACCCTTAGTCCTCGGGGAAGACGATTACCACGGGGTCGACCTCATTGAAATCGCGAAAGAAATTAAAGAGAAATATGGCGATAAATACTTAGTTGATAACGACGAAAGCAAGACTTTCTTCGAACAATATGGCCGAGAAAAAGAATTAGCGAAAATTAAAAAAGATTTAGCGGATTTCGGGGTTAAATTCGATATCTTCTCTTACGAAAGCGATATTCGGAAGGGCGATACGATTAAGAACACCATCCAAGAATTAAGAGATAAGGGTTTCGTCTATGAACAAGATGGAGCCACTTACCTTAAAACTACCGCGTTCCTCGATGATAAGGATAGACCAATTATCAAGAAAGATGGTTCTTACACCTACTTCATGCCGGATATCTGTTATCACTACTTAAAAAAGAGCAGGGGTTACGATGTCTTGATCGACATGCTCGGGGCTGATCACCACGGTTACATCAACCGGATGAAGAGCGCCATGATGATGAAAGGTTATCCGGAAGATTCCCTGAACATCGTCATCTATCAGATCGTCCGGGTCTTTAAAGACGGGGAAGAAGTGAGGATGAGTAAACGGACGGGTAAAGCGATTACCCACCGGGAACTCGTGGAAGAAGTCGGGGTTGATGCGGTGAGGTATTACTTCGCAACGAAAGCGCCGGGCTTACATCTCGACTTCGATATCAATCTCGCGGTCAGTAAGAGTAAGGATAATCCGGTGTATTACGTCGAGTACGCTCACGCGAGAATCGCGAGCCTCTTAAAACTCGGGGAAGAATTCAATCTTCCCTTTGACGGAAAACTCTTAACGAGCGAAGAAGAAACAACCATTCTTAAAAAGTTAGCGGCCTTCCCGAGCGTCGTAAGCGGAACCGCTCAGAGCTTAAACCCCTCGAAGATTGGGAATTACTTAGAAGAATTAGCGCAGTTAATTCATGAATACTACGCGAAAGTTAAGATCCTTGACCGGGATAATCCAGCCTTATCGTCCGCTCGGCTGCAATTACTCAAAGCTTCCAAAATTGTCATTAAGGAAGGTTTACGCCTATTAGGTGTAAAATCTTACGACAAAATGTAATAGAATATTAGAAGGAGAACATTATGGAAAAGAATATCAGCATGTTAGACGTCGCTCTTAAAATCTTGACCGACGCTAAGACCTCGCTGCCCTTCCGGGAACTCTACGATAAAATCGCGGAAGAACTCAAGATGACCGACAGCGAAAAGAAAGAAAATATTGGGATTTTTTATACTTATTTAACCCTCGACGGCCACTTTGTCGCTTTGACGGATAATCATTGGGATTTAAGAAGCCGCCACACCTTCGATAAGGTCCACATCGATGTCCGGGACGTCTATAGCGAAGTCAATACCGAAAGCGGTGACGAAGAAGATAAAGACGAACAAAAAGAATATGATGCCAGTATGGAAGGCATGGCTGTCGAAGATGAATATGACAGCGAAAATGATGAAGAGAAGCACAATGAATACGACGAAGACGTCAGCTCTCTCATCAACAATTAACTAGTTTTCATTAAGAAAGGAGAGGCTATATATGGCACTCGAAAATATGAAAAATATGCTCCTCAAAGCGCAAGAGGGGCGGTACGCCGTCGGGCAATTCAACATCAATAACGTTGAATGGACGGGAGCGATTTTGGACGAAGCCCAAAAGCTCAAATGCCCAGTCATCCTCGGGGTTAGCGAAGGAGCCATGAAGTATATGGGCGGTTGGCATACCGTCGTCGGCATGGTCAAAGGCTACATCGAAGATAATAACATCACTGTTCCGGTCGCGCTTCACGTCGACCACGGTCAATCCTTCGAAAGCGTCAAAGCCGCTATCGATGCTGGCTTTACTTCCGTCATGATCGATGGAAGCCATTTACCGCTCGAAGAAAATATCGCCTTAACGAAGAAAGTCGTCGATTATGCGCACCCCAGAGGCGTCAGCGTTGAAGCTGAACTCGGACGGGTCGGTGGCCAAGAAGATAATGTCGTCGCGGAAAGCATGTATGCGGTCCCCTCGGAATGTGTCAGAATGGTCAATGAAACCGGTATCGACTGCTTAGCACCGGCTTTAGGAAGCGTCCATGGACCTTACCACGGTGAACCGAAACTCGGCTTCAAAGAAATGGAAGAAATCCATGAACTCGTCAAGGTTCCGCTCGTCCTCCACGGTGGAAGCGGCATCCCGGATTTCCAACTCAGAATGGCGATCGAACGGGGAACCTGCAAGATCAACGTCAACACGGAATGCCAACAATACTGGGCGAGAATCGTCCGAGAAGTTATCGCCAAGGATAAAGATGTCTATGATCCGAGAAAGATCATCGGACCTGGCAAAAAAGGCATTCAACAAACGATGGAAGAACACTGCAAAGTGTTCGGCTGCATCGGGAAAGCTGAATAAATTCTTTTATAACGAGAGGCACGGGGAAACCCGTGCTTCTTTCAGGGAGGGAAAGTGATGTTTGAGAAAGAACTTCAAGCGATGAAAGCAGCGGCGGTCCTCGCCGAACAAGCGATCCTGGAGATTTATCACACCAATTTTAAGGTCGAAATCAAAAGCGATAATTCGCCGGTCACCAAAGCGGATAAAACCGCTGATAAGTTGATTAGGGAATATCTTCATCGCCTCTTTCCCACTTACGCTTTTCTGACCGAAGAAAGTAAGGACGATAAAAGCCGTCTAACTAATGACTACGTCTTCATCGTTGACCCGGTCGACGGGACGAAAGAATTTGTAGCGAGGGACGGGGAATTTACTACCAATATCGCTCTTTGCTATAAGCACGAAATTGTCGCGGGTTTAATCCACGTTCCTACCAAAGACTTCATGTACTGGGCTTTAAAAGGAAAAGGCGCCTTCCTCGAAAGAAAGGGAGGAGAACCAATTCCCTTAAAAGTCAGCAATAGAACAAAGGATTTACGTGTTTTAATCTCGAGAAGTTTCTTCAACGAAAAAGAAAAAGCGATGATTGAAAAACATCATGACCAAATCATCGATGTTCATCCCTTAGGGGCGGCCTTAAAGTTCGGTGCGATAGCGGAAGGGGTCGCTGACCTCACTTACCGCTTTAGCCCCAACACCAAAGAATGGGATATTGCTCCCGGTGTCCTCTTAGTGGAAGAAGCCGGCGGGGTGGTCGTAAAACCCGATTTAACTAAGTACACCTTTAACCGGGAAGATCCGTATAACCGGGAAGGCTATATCGTCGCGAACCGGATTGAAAACGTCTTACTTTAAACAATAAAAAACAGGAGAGAACTAAGCTTCTCTCCTTTTTATTTGCCTTCGTTTTCTTTCAGTTTTCGTTGGAAATATTGTTCCATCACTTCGACCGGGACATCTTTATCCGCGTTGACGCAGCGGATAACGCCGGGTACTTCTTCGATGAGAACCATTTCGACCCCAGTGGAGATATCTTGCGAGACATAAGCGCACCCCTCGCAGGCCCCGATCATCTTCACATAGACGACCCCATCCTTAAAACCGATATATTCAATATCCCCGCCTTCACGTTGCAGGAAGTATCGGATTTTTTCGAGGACCGCCTCGATTTGTTGGTCAATATTCGGGTTCAAGTTTTCCATCTCAAGAGATTTTATTGTGTAAATTAGAAAAAGCAACTAAGAAGCATTGAAAGATGTATTTTTGTTCATTAATTTTCTTCTCTCAATTAAATTAAAAGCTTCTAATTCTCTATGTATTATAAGTATCGATGATTACTACCTTTACATTTGTTCAGTATTCTCTAATATTGCTTGACGTTTCGGAATTTCGCTTAACAATATCAATGGCACATTTAGGAGATATTTATGACCAAAACCTTAGCAAAATTTGAAGACTGGCCGTTTAGAGTTCCTAACTTTCAGGAAGTCGGACGGAAAGTTGATGAAATTACCGATCTTTTAAAAGCGGCCCCTGACTATAAGACCGCTTTAACCATCTATAAAAAGATGAACAAACTGATGGATAAAGTGATGGATGACTGCACTCATATCCAAGTCCTTTATTCTTTAGAAACCCATAACGAAAAGTATGTGAAAGCCAACATGAAAATGGATGAAGAAATGCCTTCTTTATCGGTGAAAATCAATGACTTTAATAAGGCGATGTTGGCAAGTCCTTTTAGACCAGAGCTCGAAAAGAAACTTGGAAGCTTATTATTCACGATGTATGAATATAGCTTAAAAGCTTTCGATGAAAGGGTAGTGGAAGAAGCGCAAGAAGAAAACCGCTTAGTATCTTTATACAGTCAGACCACTGCGGGTTTCCGGATTAAATTTAGAGGCGAAGAATATAACATGTCCCAGATGGGGAAATTCTTAACTTCTTCTGACCGGGAAACGAGAAGAGAAGCCAGCGAGGTCTATTATTCTTATTTAGACACCAAGATTGATATCCTCGAAGATATCTACGATAAGCTCGTTAAAGTCCGGGATAAAATGGCGAAAAAACTGGGTTACAAAAACTATGTGGAACTCGGTTATATCAAGATGAATCGTTTCGACTATACGCCGGAAATGGTGAGGAATTACCGTGAACAAATTCATGATGTAGTAACGCCTATTTCGGAAAAATTAAGCCGTGAACAGAAGAAACTCTTAGGGGTTACGAACCTCAAAGTCTATGACTTAAGTTCTTGGTTCCAAAAAGGGAATCCCGTCCCCAAAGGCACCACCGAAGAAAAGGTTGAACTCGCTCAGAAGATGTACGATGAACTCTCACCCGATACTTCTTATTTCTTCCGCTTCATGAACGAACATCACTTAATGTTCTTAGATGCCAAACCTGGTAAACAAGGCGGTGGCTATATGACTTATTTCCCCGTCCATGGTTGCCCAATCATCTTCAGTAACTTTAATGGTACCAGCGGTGACGTCGATGTCTTGACCCATGAATTCGGCCACTCTTTTCAAGCCTATATGGCAAGAAAGATCAAAGTTCCGGAATACCGGATGCCGACGATGGAAAGCTGCGAAATCGATTCGATGTCGATGGAATTTTTCGCAGAACCCTACATGGGCTTATTCTTTGATAAACCTGATGAATATCGGTATACGCATCTGGCGGACGCTATTCGGTTCCTTCCGTACGGCGTTACTGTCGATGAATTCCAACATTGGGTATATGAACATCCGGAAGCCTCGCCGGCTGAACGTGATGCCGCTTGGCATGAATTAGAAGAAAAGTACACACCGTATAAGGTGAAAGCCTATAAGGGCTGTCACTATATGGAAACCGGGCACCGCTGGCTCACCCAATCCCACATCTTCGCTTCGCCTTTCTATTATATCGATTACACTCTCGCGCAAGTGGTGGCCTTCATGTTCTTTAATTTAGACCGGAAGAACCACGAAAGAGCGTGGAAGAAGTACATCAAACTCTGCAAGCTCGGCGGGCAATATCCGTTCTTAACCTTACTTAAGAAGATCGGTTTCAAATCCCCCTTCGAGGATGGAGTGGTGAAGAAAACAATCAAACCTTTAGTCAAGGTTTTAAAGGATTACCATCCGGAGAATTTCTAAAAATCCTTGCAAATTAAAGGCCACCGCAAGGTGGCTTTTTCTATTTATCTCTGTAAAACTTAAGTATTTTTTCAGTTATTTAGATAATAAAAAACCGACCTCGTTGGTCGGAAATTTACTTGGTGCCCGGGACCGGACTCGAACCGGTATGGGTTATTCGCCCGAGGGATTTTAAGTCCCTTGCGTCTACCATTTCGCCACCCGGGCAAAGCTTTGGTCTCCCGTGACAGTTTCGAACTGTCGACCCCTTGATTAAAAGTCAAGTGCTCTACCACTGAGCTAACGGGAGAACAAGTTAGGTGGCTGGGGTGGCTGGGATCGGACCAGCGCATGACAGAGTCAAAGTCTGTTGCCTTACCGCTTGGCTACACCCCAAGGTGGTGGGTGAAGATGGATTTGAACCACCGAACCCGAAGGAGCTGATTTACAGTCAGCCGCGTTTGGCCACTTCGCTATTCACCCAGACCTCTACACGTTATGGTGGATGCTACAGGGTTTGAACCTGTGACCCCCGCCTTGTAAGGGCGATGCTCTCCCGCTGAGCTAAGCATCCGGGGAGCTCCCGCGCGTGCGGTAAATAATATAGCATTACACCTATTTTCAGTCAAACTTTTTTACGCGGGTTAGTAGGTTAATTTTGTGAGAGGTATTAAAAGAGGAAAGTCTAACCTTGCCTAACCTTTCTTCAAGGGGACTTTCTGGTTCGTATCTTAACACATTTAAAAGGGGGGAGTGGTGAAATATTCTCTTTACTATGATTATTAAGGAACTTTATTTTAACAAAAAGAGTCCGGTATTACCCGAACTCTTTATTAGGTCTAGCTAAGAGGTTTAGAACCCCGGCTTCCCTAAGAGATGGAACATATTCTTTTTATAGATTTCCACCCCGGGTTGATCGAAGGGGTTAACTCCGTTAAGGTAGGCGCTCATCGCGCACGCTTTTTCGAAGAAATAGATTAAGTGACCTAAGTTCTTTTCGTCCATTCTATCGATATTGATGACGATGTTATCAACTTTCGCGGATTCACTGTGGGCCATCAAGGTTCCTTCGAAGGCCTTTTCTTGGATGAAGGATAAGGTCTTACCTTCTAAGTAATTTAAGCCATCGAGATTATCTTTATCGCCCGGTACCTTAACTTCATGTTTTTCATGATTGAGGTGAAGGATGGTTTCAAAGAAGACAGGGCTTCCTTGTTGGATGAATTGTCCTAAAGAGTGAAGGTCAGTGGTGAAGGTAGCACTGATTGGGAGGAGGGACTTATGGTTCTTTCCTTCGCTTTCCCCGTAGAGTTGTTTCCACCATTCCGCGAATTGGACGAGGTAAGGAGCGTAGCTAACTAAGAATTCCGCTTTTAAGCCTTTTTCAGCGTATAAAGCGTGTCTCGCTACTGCGTACTTATAAGCTTCGTTTTCTAAGAGATTGGGATTGTTATATTCTTTTTCCGCATCTCTTGCCCCTTCGAGTAAGGCATCGATATCGAGCCCGGCGACCGCTAAGGGGAAGAGACCGACCGGTGTGAGGACGGAATAACGTCCCCCGACATCAGCTGGTAATACAAACCGCACATAGCCTTCTTGTTTACATAAGGTTAAGAGAGCCCCGTGTTCTTTATCAGTCGTCGCGATAATCGCTTTCTTAGCTTCTTCTTTGCCGTCTCTTTGTTCTAAGAATTCTTTTAAGAGCCGGAAAGAAACGCTGGTTTCGGTGGTGGTGCCACTCTTACTGATCACGTTGACCGCGAACTTCTTATCTTTTAAATAAGTTAAGACATCGCTGATATAAGTGGGATTGAAGGTTTGCCCGAGATAGATGATTTCCGGTTTGGTTTTAAGAATCGTGCCATTGATGGCTTCGTTACAGGCTCTCGCGCCTAAATAACTGCCCCCGATACCGCATACGACGAGGACGTCATAGTTTTCTTTGACGAACGCAGCGGTCTTTTTTAAGAGTTTAAGTTCTTCTTGGTCAATGTTCGATGGGAGATTGACCCAGCCGAGGAAATCGTTTCCAGGTCCGCTTTTGTCGACGATCATTTTATCGATTGCTTTTACCCGGTCTTCATAAGCATGAAGATCTAATAGGTAGTTTAAATGGGTTAAATCAACAGTAATTTTCATGTTATGCCTCCTTTACTTTGTTTAACCAGATGGGAAGGTGCTTTTTTAGCCCTTCAAACGAGATATCAAGATGGCTGATATCGACTTTCGGGAGATGGTTATGTCTCTCTTCATTCGATAGAGCCTTGATACTGACTTTTAGTTGTTTTTTATTCTCGTCACTTTGAATTACTTTCACCCGGTAAACGTTACCGATAGTGATGTAACTTGTGAAATTATAAACGAAAAAATGGCTGACTTCGGAAATATGCAACAAGCCGGTTAAATTTTTATCAAACATTAAAACGGCATATCTTGGGTAGAGCCGGATAACGACCCCGAACATGACATCCCCAACCTTTGGAAAATAATTCTTCATAAGTCATTATCCTCCAAAAGCTTTAAGTCATCGTGAGTGTTAATTTTGATGTTTTCAATTTCCCCTTCGATGAGGTGAGGTTTAACTCCGGCCATCATTAAAACTAAGGACCCTTCATCGGTGAACACTTGGTCACGGAGTAAGCTGAAACTGGTTTTTAAAAGACCTAATTTAAACACTTGCGGGGTTTGCACCCGATAGATGTTATCTCTTTTTAGATAGATGTTAACTTGCTTTTGGTCGAGGGATTCCACGACGGAATCTTCGACCTTTAAAACCGGGATTAAACAAGAATGTTCTTTAGCGGCTTTTTCTAAGCGTTGATAAAGGAGCGAACTCGCGAAAGGACGGTCGGCATCATGGATGAAGATGGTATTGTCATCTCCATAGTTATTTTCCATCAAATAATTGATAGCTTCTTTGACGCTGTTACTGCGAGTGTTAGAGCCTTCTAAGATGAGGTAAGGGGTCTTGAGATTTTCTTGTTTGACTACCTTATCTACTAAGGGTTCGTATCCATGTTCAACAGCGAGGATGATGAGATCAAAATTTTCCGCATCCATCGTTTTAAGAGCTCTCACAAAGAGGGGCTTTCCATCGATAAAATGGAACTGCTTGGGCAAGAGAGAATTAAAACGTTCACCCTTACCAGCTAGGAGGAGAATTCCGATTGTTTTATTGTTTAAAGAAGAGGAGCTATTCATGCTCCTATATTTTACACAAATATAGAGCGCTTGGCTCAGTTGATTTCTTTTTTGCCTAAGGCGGTTTCAATCGCGATATTTTGAATGATTAAACGGATGTAATTATCGATTTCTTTTCCGACCCGGTAATCAGCGGGACAGACGCTGTTGACTCGCATATCGCGGATGAGGTTTTGAACCTTTTCTTCTTGGCCTCTAGGGTAGACGGCGATGGAGTGCCCCCCATTGTTTTTAGCGATGATCATCGCGGGAATATCCGTCATCCCGTCCCCGATATAAATCATGTTACTGTAGGGGATTCTTCGATCTTGCCTTTTTTCGTTGACCCCGACATCGTCGTTTTGGTCATAGACGCCTTTACTGATCCGGTACATGTATTGGGTTTTTTGTGTGAAGTTAATTGCGAGTTTCGGCCAGATGGGTAGACCGGTTTCTTCGTCATACAAGTATTCGCAGCCATAGATGACTTTAAACTCTTTCGCGATGGGGGTGCCTTCCACAATTTCTTTGTTACCAGAGCTGACGAGATAGTGTTCCACAATCACGCCTTGTTCTTTTCCAAATTTGTTAATATTTGAAAACCACTCTAAAACCCCAGGGAAAAATTCGATATTTTGACCCATCTTGTTTAACCACTTCCGGGTCATCTTGATATTTTTTTCTTTGGTGACCTTCACCATCATATATAAATATGAAAGGGTTCTTTCCACGCCGGTCTTATTGGAAAATTCCGTGGTCATCTTCCAAAATTCCGCGGGAGTAAGACCGACAGCCGGAATAAAGCCAAAATTCTGCATATCGCTTTTGGCTAAAGTGCTGTCAAAGTCATAGAGGATTGCGACGATTGGTTTTGCCATTGCAAATATTATAAAATCAAAAAAATAACCCGTCAAATTGACTAAAAATGGCATTTTGAGTTCGATTGACTTAATATACAAAGTATGGATATTAACCTCTTAAACACCGCGAGTGACATCGGTTACATCTTTCTCTGGATCGGCTTAACCATCCTCTTCCTTTATTTAGTCTTCTTTTTTATCTCTTTAGCCTGCGTCATCGACTTTAATAATAAGCTTAAGAAAAGAACGTCCGCTTTAATGATGAGTTTCTCTTTATTTCGCGATACTTTCTTAGCGTTACGTGACGTGTTGTTTGAAAAAAAGGTTTCTCTTTCCCCAGCTATTCAAGAACTCTTTTATAAAGTTGATAATTTCTCTTTCAAAGTGAAAAATCAAGACCAGATTATCGCGATGTGGGAAACCATCAGTGAACTCAGTAAAAGCCTCTCCTTTTTGATGGAACAAGAAAAAATATTAAGGAATTGCAAGGATTTACCGGCAATCAAAGATGCCCTGAAGGATTTAACCTTCTCTTATCACCGGGCGACTGCGCTCTATAACGTGGACCTTGCCGGTTACGAGTATTGGCGGTCCATTATCTTTTATAGACCCATCTTTTTTATCTTTGGTTTCAGGAAAAAGAAACGGTTAGCTTAGAAAGTAAGTTCGTAATCTAAAAGCCCGTCATAGAAGTCTTTTTCGTGGCTGATTAAAATGACCGCCCCAGGATAAGCTTTAATAGCGGCAAACAAGCTATCTTTCGCCGCTTGATCGAGGTGATTAGTGGGTTCGTCGAGGATTAAGAAATTACTTTTCTTTAAACTCATCAAAGCGAAACGAACTTTGGTAACTTCTCCTCCGGAGAGTTCTCTTAAGGGCCGCATGGCCTTTTCTTTTTTCACACCGCAGGTGCCTAAGATGGTTCTAATTTCAGTGTTGGTTAAATCGGGGTAATAGGACTTAATATATTCAAACGCAGTGAGTTCTAAGGGCATGGTTTCTTCCTGGGAATAATAGTTGATAACTGTTCCAGGGAGCCAGGTAAAACTACCCCCTAAAGCGGGGATTTTATTGAGTAAAGTTTTCACAAAAGTCGTTTTTCCGATACCGTTTTGCCCTAATATTGCGATTTTTTCACCCTTCTTAAGGATGAAAGAAATCCCTTCTAAAAGGGGATGTTCATAGCCGATGGTTAAGTCATCGACGATTAAAGGTTTTTCCCCAACATCATGAGAGAAGGGGAAGCGGAAGGTGACTTTATTATCTTCTTTCTTTGGTTCTTCTAAACGGACTAAATGGTTCAATCTAGCCCTATGGGATTTAGCGGCCCGGCTTGATGTAGCTCTAACGATATGTTTCGCGATAAAGAGTTCTTCTTTTTTGATGTAACGTTGCTGAGCTTCATAGTTCTTTTGGTATTGTTCTTTATCGAGTTCATGTTGGGTTAAGAAATGTTCATAGCTGCCCCGGTAACGGGTGATAGTTTTGTTTTCTAAGATAAAGACCACGTCTGCTATTTGTTTAAGAAATTCTTGGTCGTGGCTAATGACAAGGAAGGCTTTCGGATACTTTTGAAGATAATCAGCGAGCCAGGTGACTTGGTTCTGATCAAGGAAGTTTGTAGGTTCGTCTAATAGAAGGACATCTTTTTCTTCTAAAAGCATCTTGATCAACATCGCTTTTTCTTTTTGTCCACCGGAAAGATTCGATAAGGGTTTCTCTAAGTGGTCTTTCGGGAAACTTAAGCCATCAATCAAGCGGCCAACTTTTTCTTGTAAAGCGTAGAAAGAACTATTGAACAGTTCGTTTTGCAGGTTCTCGGCTTGCAGTAATAACTTTTCAGCTTTATCAGGATTAATCGAAGCTTCTTCATAAAGCTTTTCCATCTTCTTTTCTTTTTTGAACAAGTCCTGATAGACTTCATAAAAATAATCGATGACCCGGACATCGCTATTATCTAAGTTTTGGTGGAGATAGGAATAAGTGACACCAGGGGTCCAATAAACTGTCCCATGATCCGGATGAAGTTCCCCGGTTAAGAGTTTAATTAAGGTTGTTTTGCCGCAGCCATTCTTCCCCACTAAGCAGCAATGTTCCCCAGAATTAACTTTCAAGGAGACACTTTCATAGAGTTCTTGGTCTTTATAGTTGAATCGTATGTCGGTGAGTTCAAATAACGCCATGGGAATGATTATATAGTAAAAAACCGACCCGAGGGCCGGTTTAATAGTTGTTAAAAGCTATTTCAAAGAGGATTTTGGAGGAAATGCCTTTTTGTAAGCTTTTAAGAATCGTTTGGAACGGAGCTGGCAACAAGCGCATTCGCCGGTTGGAAGCCCCTTTTTCTTCTTGTATATATATCGTCCGATAATGGCGATAAAGAAGAGAACAACTAGAACAATGGTGAGAATTTCATACCATTGCATCAGTTAGCTCCTTTCAGTTTTTGTCTATTATCCCACCACTTATTGAAGCTATAGATTCCGAAGATCATTAAGGCGATAGCTGCGAGGACAATGAAGATGGTCCACCACCAGCTGAGAACGACGTAGATGACGCTGGCCCCGATGAAACTGGTGACGAGCCAGAAGAGGATGGTCCATTTGAAGGTGCCTTTTCTGAGTTCGGCTTTCGCGGTAGCGACAGCGGCGAAACACGGAATCGTCAATAGGTTAAAGACGCAGAAGGCGAAGGCCCCTTGCCAGGTTAAGCCGGTATTGGCAATCATGATAGCGACGCTTTCCGCTTCCCCAGCGCTGGCGACCCCGAACATTGCGGCTAAGATACCGAAGGTCCCAATGACATTTTCTTTCGCGATGAGACCCGTAATCGCGGCGACCGCGAAGACCCAGCCATAGCTATTAAGCTGCGCTCCGAAGCCCATCGGGGTGAAGATCGGAGTGATCAATTGACCTAAACTGGCGAGGATGGAGTTTTGAATATCTTCTTCTCCGATATAAGTCCAGTTCCAGGTGAAACTCTGTAAGAACCAAATGAGGATGGTACTAGCGAGAATGATGGTGAAGGCTTTTTTGACGAAGTGTTTGGTTTTATCCCAAAGGTGCAACATCAAGGATTGGAATTGCGGCCAGTGATAAGCCGGAAGTTCCATGATGAAGGGAGGAGTGGCTCCCCGCATAGAGGTATGGCGCATGATTAAGAGAGTGATAATCGCGAACGCCATCCCAATTAGATACAGGGCTAAGGTTGCTAAATCCGGATAAGGGAAATTGAAGGAGATGAGCAAGGCCCCGCTGACAGCGGTGAGAATCGGAAGCTTAGCGCCGCAACTGAAGAAGGGAATGACCCTGATCGTTGCGATTCTTTCCTTTTCTTCCGCTAAGGTGCGGGTATTAATCATCGCCGGGACTGAGCAACCAAAGCCCATGATCATCGGCATGAAAGCGCGGCCCGAGACCCCGAACCGCCGGAAGATTCTATCAAGAATAAAGGCGACTCTCGCCATGTATCCGGTATCTTCCAAAATCGAGAAAAAGAGGAAAAGACAAAGGATTTGCGGTAAAAATCCGATAACGGCGAAGATGCCAGCAAGGACACCATTGACCACAAAGCTCTGTACCCAGAGGGCGCTTTCCGGGAGATTAGCGGCGTTAAACGCGCTATCGATACCCGAAGATATGAGGCCCGTTATCGAGTTGACGAAGTTCATCAAGATAACCCCGGGTGAGGATATCCCGCCATTCGCGAACAACCCTTCAAAGGGGGTGCCCGCAAAGGTGACAATGCCTTCCGGCCCTAAGGCTCCCATCGCGTTCAAGTAGAGGAAGTCCTCGGCGAACGTCAGGTGGAAGATGACTAAGAGAATAGCAATGAAGATCGGAATAGCCGCCCATTTATTGGTTAAGACTCTATCGATCTTATCGCTGGTATTGAGACGTTTTTTTAAATCTTCTTTTTTATCGCCCGTCGACTTAACTTCTTTTTTCTTTAAAGCTGGAGCAAATTCTTTAGCGATATATTTATAACGACTATCCGCGATTAAGGCTTCGAAATCAGTACCGAAGGTTTCATCTGCAAAAGTTTTTTTGAATTCCTCGACTAAGGGGACGAGTTCTTTATGCATTTCAACTTCGATTTCATCCATTTCGACGAGCTTTACCGCGTGGAATAATGGACTAGAAACTTGTTTATCCTTTAAAGCGATTCTTACCACATCGATGAGTTTATTGATGGGGCTATTTTGAAGGACTGTTGTCCCAACTCTCGGAAGAGCAGCCACTTTAATCGCTTCATTCATCAATTCTTTTAAGTTTTCTTTCTTGAGAGCGCTGATGCTGACGACCGGCACTCCGAGTTTCTTACTTAAGAGATCAGTGTCGACTTTTTCCCCGTTCTTTAAGAGAACGTCCGCCATATTGAGTGCGATGACCACCGGGACATCCATTTCGAGGATTTGAGTGGTTAAATACAGGTTTCTCTCTAAGTTTGTCGCATCGACAATATTGATGACGCAGTCGGGCTTTTCATCAATGATAAAGTTCCGAGAAATAACTTCTTCGGGCGTGTAGGGGGATAAGCTATAAATCCCCGGTAAATCGACGATATCGACAC
>UQOB01000026.1 GCA_900542595.1 uncultured Mollicutes bacterium
TCCTCCCGCCCTGACGGCTGTTAGAACCCCTCCAGCTAAGGCGATACCCGCTAACAACGTTAGCCCTAGCGTCCACTTCTTTTTCATAAGTTTCCTCCTAAAACGATAAAAAGAGCCCTTGTACTTATTCAATGTAAAGAATCTCTTTCATCACTGAGAATATAGCATTGCTATAAGGAGGGGTAAATTAAACTTAAAAATTCGGACTATTTATATTTGCTATTGATTTTAGGCTTAAAAAGGAATGAAAAAGTAAAAAAGTTTCGATATAGACGAAAAAGTGCATAGTTTCCATTCGACTAAATAAGGCCATTTTGAAAACTATACACTGTCCAAACTTATTTCCTAATTTTGGTAATTGGAACGTGCTTAAATAAAAGGGTAAAGAACATTTTCCTTTTTCAAGGAAGGAAATTAGGCTCGTTTCTTCTTGAGGAAGAAGAACCCGATACCTCCGACGCCGATCAAGGACGCGAGGCTAAGAAGAGTAATGAATGTCGTGTTGTTATTATCACCGAAGACCCCGAAGGAAGAAGCTTCAATGGATTTATTCGCGATGGCGCTTTCAATAGCGGCCATCTTTTCTTCGACCGTTAAGCGGTTATAGACCTTAGCACCAGCATGGTCTGTGTCACCATCCGCATAATCGTCGAGGAGGATATAGTTAATTAACGCTTTATCTTCGATTAAATCGTAAGAATCTTTAACACCTTGAAGAGCAACTAAATCGCCATTGCAAACGTCGGCTGCTTCAATTTCTTGAGCGACAAGCAAAGCTAAACTAGCATCTTCATTGGTTTCATCAGCGTAAATAGAGATTGATTTAATATATGTAGCGGCACCTAAGTCAGAGCCACTAGCAGGAGTAAGCAAAACTTCAACGTGACCCATTAAAGGTTCAGTAGCAACAAACGTATAATCTGTTGCATCCGTGGTAATCTTTTTAGCAGTATCGATAAATGTATCACCAATTCTGACTTCTAAATTAGCGTTGATGCCGCTAGCACCAGAAGCGTTAACAACAACTTTTTGAACTAAAGCGCCATCAGTACTAGCGAGGAACAAATCGGTAGTTCTTAAGCTGACTTTGCTGGCTTTATCATTTTTTGAACCAAATTGATGGCCTCTACCGCCAGTAAATCCAAAAAAACCGCTGCCGCTAACATCTAATGTCCAATTAATACCACCTAGATCAGCCGTAGCATTGGGTTCAGCAAATACCTTGCTATCAAATTCAAAGGCATAATCAATTTTTTCTTTGACTTCAATCGTATAGGTATCGGTTTTAGTGACATCCCCTAAAGTATAGGAAACAGTAACTACCTTCGAACCAATTTCATTAAGTAAAGTTCCTTCATTGATGTCAACAGTAAAGCCTTCACTTAAAACTTTAGCTATACCGGTTGTGTCATATGCTGTGGCAACGATACCTTCAGAGCTAAATGCATCGCCTTGAGAAAATTCGGTCTTAGCGGTGCCAATATTAACTTCAATATGGTCAAGCGTTCCAAATTCGGTTGCCGCTGAATAGGCATAATTAATAACTACTGTAGCAGCCCGATATTGAGCATTAAAATCGACAACTACCCGTTCAGTAGTATCGGTAGGAGTTAAGGTATAAACAGGTTTATTCTTAGTTAAAGTAGCGTTGGTCAAAGAAGCGTCAAAGGATTTAGCGCTTGAGGGATCAGTAAAAACAATACTAGTTATCTCAGCGTTACTAGTTGGCGTAATGGTTAAAGAATGGCCGGCATAAAATCTCAACTCAGGATAATTGAGAGCAATATTATTACCGCTGTTTTTTAACCAAACAGCTTCGACGTAACCAGGTAAGGCCCATCCTGCACGATCGCCATCACCTTCGGCATAAAAGCCGTCACTAGAAGTTGATTCAGGTGATAGTAAAGTATAGGAATCAGCCACTTTTTCAGCCGCCCTATGAGGTCCATCAACAAAAATAGCGCCACTAGTGGTGTCATCAAAAGCCGCTTTTTTAACGGCGACATTCGCTTCTTCAGCGTTTACATCGAGAGGATGAGAAGCAGTAAAACTACCTAAGACCCCCCCCGCGAGAGCGATCCCAAGAGCAATGGAAGCGCTGATCATTAACTTTTTCTTCATCAAACCTCTCCCCCCGAAAGGTTACTTGAGCACAATAAAGTCGCTCGTGCTCACTTTTGACAAAACTATCTTAGCACCGACAATTTATAAAAACAATGAAGATAAGGTGTTTTATATAAATAAGTTAAGAGAAGTTATTTATAAAAGATGATTAAGACACAGATTTTACAAAAGATATCGATGGTAAGGTCTTTTATAAATCACTTCGCTCTTTAAGCTTTATTAAAACTGGGAGTTCTCTTTGCTTTATTAAAGCTGCAACATCGGTATTCATCTTTTGATATTCTTTAATTAACTCATCGAGGGATAAAAGAGGTTGAGCGATGATCAAAGAATCACCGTAACTTTCTTTATGGTCAATCTTTTCTTTTTCTTTGATTTCACCGGTAAAAAAGAAGGTGATGTTATTCTGCTTAATCAGGTTATAGGAATCAACTGTGATGTCGATAAGAACGGGATTAATAACTTCGTACCCCGTTTCTTCTAAGAATTCTCGTTTTAATGTTTCTAAAAGCGTTTCGTTCACTTTCTTACCCCCACCGGGCGATTCATAGTAAGTGATGTTACCGAAGATATCGTTCCTTTTAACTTTATTTACGAGGTAGAGGTTATCTTTTTTAAAGAAGCCTCTGACCGCTATTCTCGTCTTGGTATTGGTTTTTTCATCCCCTTCAAAAATATAATCGGTGTAATGTTCTAGCGAAGTCTTTTTCATAAGTCGTAAAATATTTTACATGAAATACACCAAACAATTTGAAAATAGTTACGCTTTAGGGACGACAGTCGTCTTCGAATGCTTACTCAACAAACCATCTTTAGCTAAGAAACTTTATTTATCCCCCTCTTTAAAGCACGATGAAACGCTAGCGAAACTTCTTACGCTCGCTCGCCTTAATAACCTCCCCATCATCATCAATAACGAGAAAATCTTTAAAGAGCTATCGGACAAAGAAAACTGCATGACCATCTTGGAGATTAAAAAGGAAACGACACCGATTGATTATAAGGATGATATCGTTCTTCTCGTTAACCCGATGAACATGGGGAACTTAGGGACGAACATTAGGACTTTAGTCGCCATGAACTTTAAGAACCTTGCGATTATTGATCCGTCATGTGACCTTTTTGACCCGAAAGTCATCCGGAGTTCGATGGGGAGTTTCTTCCATCTTAATATCGAGAAATTTAAATCTCTCGAAGACTTTAAAGAAAAAGCGGTTAACCACCACTTTTATCCCTTTGTCTTACAGACCGATAATTCGTTACTTAAAACCAAATTCATCCAGCCCTATACCTTGATCTTTGGAAATGAAAGCACCGGGTTATCATCGGAATATTTAAAAATCGGGACCCCGGTCAAGATCCCGCAGAACAGTAAAATCGATAGTTTAAACCTCGCTTCCGCGGTAACGATCGGGTGTTTCTATAGTAAAAACATCAATGTTGATTGAGCTTCTTTTCTAAATGGTAGAAATGGAAGGTGAACGGAAGAAAAATCAAGTTCACAATCACAAAATAGATAAAGTAATAGAGTAAACAAGCCCAACCGATATAGGGGAAAAGAAACAAAATCGTCAAAGGCAACAAAAGACTCAGGACGACTTCGAGCGTTAAGAAGATGAAAGTTTTCTTATAGTTCTTTACCATACTACCCTATTGTAAGCGACATCAGCATCATAATCAAAAAACCGATACCGGCGCTGATGACAGCGAGGTCCGAGTGACCGCCTTCACTGGCTTCCGGAATAATTTCTTCCACCACCACGTAAAACATCGCCCCGGCAGCAAAACTTAAGCAGTACGGGAGGATGGGAGTGATGAGGGTCCCGATGAGGAGCATGATGAGGGCCGCAATTGGTTCTACCGCCCCACTCAAGAAGCCAAAGAGGAAGGCTTTCCATTTCGGTTGCCCATCATCTTTTAAAGGTAAAGTGACGATGAGGCCTTCCGGGAAGTTTTGAAGCGCAATCCCAATCGCGAGCGCTACCGCCGCTAACGGCGTCAACACCTCGTGCCCTTGAAGGATAGCCGCCACCGCCACCCCGACCGTTAAACCTTCCGGGATATTGTGGAGGGTAACAGCTAAAAACATTAGAGTCCCCTTCTTTAAGTGGCTCGGCCGTCCTTCCACTCGATTAATCTTTGAATGAAGGTGGGGGATTAGTTTATCGAGTAAGAAAATAAGAGCCACCCCGAGAACAAAACCGATGACCGGGGGTAAGAACGATAAATTACCTAAGTTTGCCGAACTTTCAATCGACGGCATCAAAAGCGAGAAAAAGATCGCGGCGGTCATGATACCGCCGGCAAAGCCTAAAAGAAGCTTTTCTAGCCTCACCGGGAGCTTATCCCGGACTAAAAACACGAGAGCCGCCCCTAAGGTCGTTCCCAGAAGTGGGATGGTCAAGCTAAGAACTGCTTCGACCATAACTATTTCGCGTTATATCCCGCTTCTTCAGCCGCTTTAATCAAGGAGTCTTTATCGAGTTTTTCCCCTTCAATTACCGCGTTTTTCTTTTCTAAACTGACGTCGACTTTCGTGACGCCATTGACGTTTTCTAAAGCTTTGATGACATGTTTCACACAGTTTTGGCACATCATGCCAGTGACTTCTAATTCAATTTTTTCCATAGGTTTTTCCTCCTTAAAATTATGGCTTTCACTTTCAACAGGTGCAATAGGGCAAGATGAAGAAATAAAGCGTTCCGGCTTAAAGAAATTGATGGTTAAAGCGTTTAAGACAACGAAGACGCTGGAAAACGACATCGCGAGAGAACTGATAATCGGGTTTAGCTTGATTTCCGGGTTCAAGTAATAGAAGACCCCGGCCGCTAAGACGATCCCGATGCAGTTATAGAAGAAGGCCCAGAACAAGTTGCCTTTGATGGTGAAGATGGTCCTTCTCGATAGACTGATGACGTTCTTAACATCGAGTAAATTATTCTTCAGAAGGACGATGTCGCTACTTTCTTTCGCGATATCGGTGCCACCACCTAAGGTGATCCCGAGGTCACTACTCGTCAATGCAATAGCGTCATTGACCCCATCGCCCACCATGCTGACTAAGTGTTTA
The DNA here is from genome assembly GCA_900542595.1 of uncultured Mollicutes bacterium. Lineage (GTDB taxonomy): Bacteria > Bacillota_I > Bacilli_A > RFN20 > CAG-826 > UBA4951. Next base: position 5,195 of record UQOB01000026.1, read on the forward strand.
TTATCTTTCTTTAAGCTATTGATGATCTTGGCTTTGTCTTCCGGGAGAACGTCACTGATGACTTTATCAATTCCCACCTCTTTCGCGATGGCTTCGGCGGTCCTCTTATGATCACCGGTCAACATGACGACTTCGATTCCGATATCTTTTAACCGTTTTACGGCGTACACGGCATCTTCTTTCACTAAGTCTTTAACCGCGATATAGCCGATAGGTTCATCGTCTTTCGTAATAAATAAGACGGTCTTCCCTTGGTCACTGAGTTCTTCTTCCTCTTTCTTAAAAGAGTCGCTATGAAGAACTTTCTTGTTCCCAATTTCATAGACGTGACCATCGATGGTTCCTTTTAAACCTTTTCCGTCGGTACTTAAGAAATCAACGACTTCTAAAGACGAGGGGTCAATATCTTCCCGGTAATTGAGAATGGCAATAGAAAGAGGGTGTTCACTCTTCTTTTCAATCGCTTTGATGGCTTTTAAGACAGTATCTTTGTCTTCCTTTTCTTTCACAAAGAAATCGGTGACGCTGGGTTTACCTTCGGTGATGGTGCCCGTTTTATCTAAGACGACGGTCTTAATTAAGTGGGCTTTTTCCAAGATTTCCGCGTTTTTAATCAGTAAGCCATTCGAAGCCCCTTTCCCGGACGCGACCATGATGGCAACGGGTGTCGCGAGCCCTAACGCGCAAGGACAAGCGATGACAAGGACGCTTATCGCGAAGTTAAAGGCTAAGGCGAAGTCTTTAGTGATGATTAAGTGGACAATCAAGGTGATTAAGGCAATCGCGATGACTGTCGGAACGAAGACTAAAGCCACTTTATCGACCATCTTACTGATGGGGGCTTTGCTGTTACTGGCTTCGTTAACTAAGGCCGCAATTCGGCTAAACGAGGTATCTTCCCCAACTTTTTCGGCCTTAACTTTTAAGTAGCCGTTAAGGACAATGGAAGAAGAATAAACGGGGCTCCCTTCCTTCTTAAAAGCCGGCATGCTTTCCCCAGTGATATTACTTTCATCGATCGAGGATGTTCCTTCGATGACTTTCCCGTCAACCGGGACATTATCCCCTTTTTTTAGGATGACGATATCCCCGACTTTCACGTCTTTGGCATCGATGATATGTTCTTCGTTATCGATTAAGACTCTGGCTTCTTTTGGAGCCATATCGATCAGCTTTTCGACCGCTTTGGTGGTCCGCTTTTTACTGATCTTTTCAAAGTATTTCCCTAAGCTCACTAAGGTCAAAATCATCGCGGCCCCTTCAAAATAGAGGTTATGGAGGCTACTTCTGACGATATCGAGATTTCCTTGCCCGAGGTTATACGACATATTGAAGAGTTCATAGATGCCGTAAATTAAAGAAGCTGAAGAGCCTAACGATATTAAGCTATCCATGTTCGGAGCGAGCTTAAAGAGGAGCTTAAAGCCGGTGACAAAGTATCTGGAATAAATGATGATGACCGGTAAAGTCAGTAAGAACTGCACTAAGGCTAAACTGACCCCGTTCTCGGGTCCACTAAGGAAGGAGGGTAAAGGCCAGCCCCACATATGCCCCATCGAAAAATACATGAGGACGAGGACTAAAACGAAACTAACAATGAGTTTGATTAAGTCAATATCGACCTTTTCTTTCTTTTTAACCACCGGTTTATTGCTTCCCGGGATACTTGCGATATAGCCGGCTTTACTGACGGCATTGATGATATCGTCATCTTTGACTTTGTTTTCGTCATATTCGACGACCATATCGTTATTTAAGAGGCGAACATTGACGTCCTTGACCCCGTTTAGTTTTTTAACGGCCCTGTCGACATGCGCTTGGCAACTCGCGCAGGTCATGCCTTTTACATCAAATCTCTTTTTCATGCCTTAATTTTTAAGAAAGAAAAAGGAATAATTCAAGCGATGTGCACAAAGAAATTTATTTCTTTAAGGAAATAAGCTTTAAGCGTTCTCTTGTCTTCTTAAGTTAAAAAGCATGATATCCCGCTCTAAGGGATTGGTGATTTTTGTCTTCTTTAAAAGATAAGTTCCAAGGAGAAAGAACGCTAAACTGATGACGCTAAATAAAAGATTATCTAAGATCGCAACATGGTTACGTAAAAGGAGGTTAAAAAGAACAATTCCAGCTGTTAAAGGAATCTTATTCATCAAGGCTAAATAAAGGAAAGCGGTAAAGAAGATAAAGAAGGCTAAATTCTCCGATGGGAACTGCGGAATAACCATTTCAATAAGGCCGGTAAGGAAGACCCCGAGGTAAAGTCCGGCAACAAGCGTGGGGGTCAGCATCCCACCCGGAACACCGCCACTATGGAAGAAGAGGTTTAAAAGGTAACGGATAACGAAATAAGTTAAACCTAAAAGAAGTAATTCTTTTCCAAAGAGGGTTGAAAAGTCCACCATCCCTTTTCCTAACGCGGTGGGGAAGAAAAATAAGAGGATGATGTACAAGAAAAAGGGAAAGAAAAATTTAATACCCGTGAAGATTTTGCTTTGATGGTTTTTAAAGAAATAATCAAGGATATTCTGGAGACAAATAAAGCTGTAGACCGCTCCAAACGTTAAGACGAAGAAGAGTAAAAGCCAGACTAAAGAGTGGTAATTTAAGGCGGTAAAGAAATCGAATTCAAATAAGGGTTCGCGGAATACCAGCATCGGAATTATGCTACTCCCAACGCAGAGGAGGATGACTTTTAGGATGTTAGAGAGATTGATGGGGGCTTTCATCTCTTCAAAAGCGTACACGGCTCCCCCTAAGGGGCAGTTTAAAGCGGCACCAAACGCCGCTCCTCCACCGAGTCCACTATTATCTTTCCTTTCTTTCGTGATATTTCCGTAAAGACTGGTTCCTAAGAAAACGGAAGGCCCTTCGCTTCCTAAAGGTAAAAGGAAGAAACTCCCGATGATTGACCAAAAGATATAAGTGACGCTTTCCCTCGATTTCGCTTTATTTAAAAGACCATAACGGATTTTTAAGGCGACCGTTGTTCCGTTTCCCCTAAAATAGGGGTCCTTTAAGTAAAGAGAAAACCCAATTATTGCGAGGATAAAAATCCCTAAAGATAGGATAAAAAGACCGTAGCTTTCTTTTATTAACGAAAAACCTAACTTTTGAAGGTAAGAGAAAATCCATTGGTAAAAGCCGATAACAAAACCGATTAAGAAACCTAAAAAGAAGTACTCCAGGTAATGGAAGATGGTGAAGAAGATTCTTTTCGTTTTACTCATACCGCGTTTACTGATCCGTAAACGGCTAAATTCTATTCCTTTTTTAAAACTTTGCTATGTGGTTTAAAGATTAAAAAGCTTAAGGCGTAGAAGAGGTAACTTAAAAAGAGGACAATCGCTAAAAGGAGAAGAATCCAATAAAACGACCCCATGAAATAGATGCCCGGTCCCCCGAAGCCAAAGGCTCCCACGGAACTCCCCCAGTTAAGAAAGGGATAAGGATAATTATTTCCCCCACCGAAATCCCAATGATTGACGTAGCCGATGGAAGCAAAAACTAAGTAATAAAGAGGAGGGATACAACTGAAGAGGGGCATCCATTTCTTTAAGGGTTTACTTGTTTCATAGCTTAAGAAAAAGTCGATGATACCTAATAAGGGAACGACCATATGAGTTAAAACATTATGGATTTTAAAAGGATCAGGCGAAGTCGGGAGAAGCACCGTCATAAAAATGAGGCCGGTTAACGCGATAGCGACCGTAATGACCAGCTTCACAATATTATGAACCAAAGGAAAATATCGTTTCTTAGTGACCATTTCTAAAATCACAAAAACGATTTCTAAGCCACACAAAATAGCGATCGCTAAGTTACTTTGATTGGTGAAATAAAGGAAGGTCGTCCCTTCTTGGGTGAGTTGATCCATATAAAAGAGACCAAGTGAAGCGAGAACGACAACGCAGACTTTAACGATTAAACCGAGGATATCGCGGATATTACTAACGAGATAATTTAAGACTCTCATGCTTTTATTAAAGGTCTTCAATCATCTTTTGTAAAACAAAAATCAATGAAAATCGTTAAAAATAAAAATTGACCATTTTTAATTTTTTCTTTATAACTCAAACGGAAAACGAGGATAAAGATGACGTATTTAATGGGAATCGATGTCGGAAGTACGACGGTCAAAACCGTCATTGTCGAACGAGAAACTAATAAGCTCCTCTACGCGAAATATGAACGTCATCTTTCTGATATTAAGCAAGCGGTCACGAAAGAACTTAAAGAAGCCCATGAACAATTTGGAAATATTAAGGTTACTTTAGGGGTGACTGGGAGCAGCGGCCTCGCTTTACATGAAAAAGTCCACCTCCCCTTCGTTCAAGAAGTGCAAGCCGCTTTTTTAGCGATTAAAGAATTCTATCCGGAAGTCGATGCCGCAATTGAACTAGGTGGGGAAGACGCCAAAATCATCTTTGTCACCAATGGCGTGGAAGAACGGATGAACGGGAGCTGCGCAGGGGGAACCGGAGCGTTTATCGACCAACTGGCCGCTCTACTTAACGTTAGCCCCTATGAACTTGATCAATTAGCGTTAAAAGCCGAAAAGATTTATCCTATCGCCTCGCGCTGCGGCGTCTTCGCTAAAAGTGATATTCAACCCCTTTTAAATCAAGGAGCCAAAAAAGAAGATGTCGCGATGAGTATCTTTCAAGCGGTCGTTGAACAGACGATATCCGGTTTAGCGCAAGGAAGAGAAATCAAAGGCAATATTCTCTTTTTAGGGGGACCTCTTCACTTCTTAAACGCTCTCCAAAAAGCTTTTAAAGATACCCTTCATTTACAAGATGAAAACGCGATATTCCCGAAAGAAGCGACTATTTTCATGGCTTTAGGAGCTGCTTTATTCGGCGGAAAACTGAAAGAAGAAATCGCGTTAAAAGATTTAATTGAAAAAATTGAGAATTCCGATTTATCATCAGCCTTTTTAACTGGGAAACCCCTCTTTAAGAATGAGAAAGAATATGAAGACTTTAAAAAAGACCATAACTTTCATCAAGAAAAGTATGCTTTGTTAGAAAACTATAAAGGCAAGGCCTATCTCGGGCTCGATAGCGGTTCCACTACCACCAAAGTGGTCTTACTTTCCGAAAACCAGGAAATCCTCTATTCCCACTACTCCTTAAATTACGGGGAACCTCTTCAAACTTTAGTTAATCAATTAAAAGAAATTTATAAGATTAATCCTGATATCAATATCGTAAGTGGCGCGGTCACTGGCTACGGAGAAGCCCTCATCCAAAGTGCGTTAAAAATCCCGTATGGTTTAGTCGAAACAGCCGCGCACTTTGAAGCCGCGAAATTCTTTGACCCGAAAGTCGATTTCATCATCGATATCGGGGGACAAGATATTAAGTGTTTTAAGATAAAAAGAGGGGCTATTGATTCCATCATGCTCAATGAAGCCTGTTCTTCGGGCTGCGGATCCTTTTACCAATCCTTCGCTCAAAGCTTAGGTTATGACGTGGAAACCTTCAGCCAATTAGCCCTTTTTGCTGATCACCCGGTGGAACTTGGTTCCCGTTGCACCGTTTTTATGAACTCCCAAGTTAAGCAAGCCCAGAAAGATGGAGCCACCGTTCAAGATATTTCGGCTGGTTTATGTAAGAGCATCGTTAAAAACGCCTTATATAAAGTCATTAGATTCTCCTCCCCTAGCGATTTAGGGGAACATATCGTCGTTCAAGGAGGAACCTTCCTAAATGATGCGATACTGAAAGCTTTTATCGATGAAGTCGGGCGTGACGTCAAACGACCCGCCATCAGCGGCTTAATGGGAGCGTTCGGCGCGGCTCTCTATAGCTTAAGAAAACCAGCAACCACCCCTGTTATCAGTAAAAATGAATTAGAAAAGTTTTCCTATAAAACCACACCATTAATCTGTAAGGGCTGCACTGCACACTGCAATATGACCTTAGTCACCTTCAACGATGGCCGCCACTTTATCAGCGGTAATAAATGCGAAAAAGGGGAAGGCAAGAAACCGAGCGATCAATCGTTAAATGAAGTTGTTTACCTCAATCAAAGGTTAAAGGAAGATTTAAAAAACTTACCGAGTAAACCTCTCGCGAAGGTCGGTTTACCGATGGGTCTTCAATATTATGAATTTCTCCCCTTCTGGGTCACTTTCTTTAAAGAACTCAACTTCTTACCCGTCACTAGTGGTCCCTCATCACGCGACGTCTATTTCTTAGGTCAACACACCATTCCTAGTGATACTGTCTGTTATCCAGCCAAACTCATCCATGGGCATATTGAACTGCTCTTACAGAAGGGAGTGGATTTTATCTTCTACCCATCCAACAGCTATAACAAAGATGAGCATAAGAGTGATAACCACTTTAATTGCCCGGTCGTCGCTTATTATGGTGAACTGTTAAAAAAGAACAATAAACGGCTCAATGACGATAATTTCTTAGATCCTTTTATTGATTTAAATAACTTAAAAGAAACCGCAAAAACCCTGCAAAAAGCCCTGCAAAAATATGATATTTCGAAAAAAGAAGCCTATAAAGCCTTAGAAAAAGCTCAAGAAGCTTATCTTAAATATAAGAAAGACGTGAAAGACAAAACCTTAGAAATCTTAAAGAAAGCGGATGAACAACATAAGACTGTTATCTGTCTATCAGGTCGGCCTTACCACTTAGATGAAGAGATTAATCACGGTATTGATAAGCTGATAACTTCCTTAGGTTTCGCTTTAGTGACGGAACAAGGCTTAGCCTCTTTAGTGGAAGAGAAAACCCCCACTCACGTCTTAAACCAATGGACCTACCACGCGAGACTCTATAATGCCGCGCAGTACGCATTAACCCACAAGAATATTGAGCTCGTCCAACTCGTCAGTTTCGGCTGCGGCTTAGATGCCATAACCACCGATGAACTTCGGGATATCTTAGAAAGTGGCAATAAGTTCTACACCCAACTTAAGATCGATGAAATCAGTAATTTAGGTTCCGTTAAGATCAGATTAAGAAGCTTAAAAGTGGCTTTGGAGGAACGTCATGAGTAAGGAAAGAAAGAAGTTCTTTAAGAAGCTTAAAAAGGAAGGGTATACCATCCTTGCTCCCAACATGCTTCCCGCCCATTTTGAGCTCTTTGAAGAAGTCTTAAAGAAGGAAGGGTATAAAGTCGAAATCCTTTTAAAAGAAGGACGAGAAATCATTAATGATGGCTTAAAAAACATCCATAATGATGCTTGTTACCCCGCTCTTTTGGTAGTTGGGGCTTTTATCAATGCCTTAGACAGCGGCAAATACGATTTAAGCAAAACCGCGGTCATCATCACCCAAACCGGGGGTGGTTGTCGGGCGAGCAATTACTATTCTTTAATTCAAAAAGCTTTAAAGAAGAAATACCCGATGGTACCTGTTATTTCTCTTAACGTCAGTGGCCTTGAAAAAAATCGGTCCCTCCCCTTCACGCTGCCGCTTATCTTTAACCTCTTAAGTAGCCTTATGTACGGTGATTTAATCATGCTCCTTTATAACCAAGTTAAACCTTATGAGATTAAGAAAGGCGAAACTGATAAGGTCAAAAAAGAAGTCTTTAAAACTTTAAAGAGACAAGTGATGAAGAAAGGCTTTAACCATAAGAAAAAGAATTATCGCTATATCTTAGATTCTTTTAGAAAGATTAAACTTAACGACAAAAAGAAAGAAATCGTCGGGGTGGTTGGCGAAATCTATGTTAAGTATTCCGCTTTAGCGAATAACCATCTTAATGATTTCTTGCTCTCAGAAGGAGTTGAACCTTATAGTCCTTCTTTGATGGAGTTCCTCCTCTACTGCTTAGAAAATACCGAAGAAGATTACAAGCTCTATAAAAGAAATCAAGTCAGTCATCTATTTGTGAGACCCGCTTATTGGTATTTAGTCCATCAATCAAGAATCATGAATAAGATGATTGAAGAATATGGCTTTAGGCCCTATGAAGATTTTGAAGAAATCAAAGAAAACGGGAAAGAAGTCATCAACGAAGGGGTCAAGATGGGTGAAGGCTGGTTAATCCCCAGCGAAATGGTGACGATGGCGAAACACAACGTCCACTATATCGTCTGCACTCAACCCTTCGGCTGCCTTCCTAACCACATCGTTGGAAAAGGGATGATGAGACCCATTAAAGAGAAATATCCGGACGTTCATATCGCCGCCATCGATTACGATAGCGGGGCCACGAAAGTGAACCAAGAAAACCGGATAAAACTCTTATTATCATCGATTGAAAAATAAAAAATCCCAGCAGATCGCTGGGATTCTTTGTGTTTTTTACTGTTCGCTATTTCGCAAAGTTAAGTTCGTTGATGATTTTGTTACCGCTGCTATCCGTGAGCGAGAGTAAGCAGAAAGCATAAAAGGTCTTCCCGTTCCAGTTACAGGGGGCGAGTTCGGCGGTGACGACTTGATCAGCGTAATCGAGTAACATCGCGTATTGCGTTTTCGCACTGCTGCAATAGAGGGTAAGGGTGGTGCTGCCATCTAAGGCTTCTAATTTCGCATTCGTGGAATAAGGGGTAGTTTCAATCTTAATCTTTGCTTCCGTCACATAGACTTCTTGGCTATGTTCTTCATTGACATTTAAGTTCCGAAGTTCTTGGACCGAAGCCGTCTTGAAGAAATCGGTATTGTAGTCATGGTTTCCGTGAGCGTTCACTAAGATTTCGGCATTTTGGATCGTTAATTGACCCGGTTGCCCATCCACTCTGGTTTCGTGGTTCTTAATCCCTTTTAAGGTCACTTCATCGCCTTGGTAGACGGTTTCCATGATGGCTTTGGTCGTTTGAACCGCGATTAAGCCAGTGTCATCGATGAGGTAGAAGCCCATCTTATTAACTAAGCTGGCCGCTGCGATACCGTGAAGAATAACTTCTTGACCATCTTCCACCGCATAGGATTCTTCGATGGTAATCGGATTATATTTCACCGGTTCTTTGGCGACTAAGGTGACAGTGTTAGTTAAGACAGTAGTTCCCGCTGTAATCGTGTAAGAAAGGGTTGCTTCCCCGTTCACTTCTTCTTCCACTTTGTGAAGGGTTGTTCCTTCTTCGGTAGTGGTTAAGTAGAAGCATTCATTGCCCGAAGTGATGGAATATTCCACCGTCGCATCTTTTAAATTAATGAGGTCATTACTAACTTTAGTTTCTAAGAGTTTCGCTGGGTCAGCATAATAAACTTCTTCAAACTGCGGTTTAACGACGTAGGTTTCAACGTAAGAGGCGAATTCACTTGCCGGATAGACATAAGAATCGCTTTCGACTTCAATCGGAAGGAAGCGATAGAAGACACCGCTATCGCTGCCCTTCATGTTTAAAGCGGTTAAAAGGACAGTGCAAAGTTTCCCGTCATATTTATCGAGCCAGGAGAAGTCACTTCCGTTATTGGACGTATAGGCATAAGAGCCAGTATGGCCATCCATATCATAGAAATAATAGTTATCGAAGCCACTGCCGACTTTTTTACTTACTAAGCAGTTAACCCGGTAGATAAGACCGGTGATATCTTGGCTGGACGGAGTTTCCATCAAGTCTTTAATGCTGATGGTGGTGATCCAATCTTTATTGATTTCGTGATCACCATTATCGTTTTCCAGAATGGTGACATCGGTGATTTGGTTAGCACCTTGGTAACCAAATTTATCAGCGTAACCTTGTTCAGTATCTAAAATCCAATAGTCTTTAAGGCCTTGGACGGTAACATTATTTCCAACTTTGACTTTCGAAGCTTCATTGGTGAAGACATACATCGAAGATTCGTCGTCGACTAACATAAAGCCCCGAGGTTTCATGCCGTTAGCGTAGCTGATCGCCGCGACCGTGCCGGAGATTTGAACCGGAGTGTCTTGCTTTTGGCTTCTCGCTTCTTTAATCGACATTTCTTTATAGTCATAGTCCGGTTTTTCAGCTAGCGTATGTTCAACGAGCCACGCGTTCATGAGTTCCGGCTTATTGCCTTTATAGTTCGCGATTGAGCTATAAACCGTGATGGTATCCCCTTCGACCGGAGCGTTTTCCATCTTGTCGTACCTGACCGTGCCATCTTCGTTATACAGACCATAAACGTAGATGGAACCCGTGGAATCGACAAGATCAAAGTTCCCGAATTGGGTGTTCGTGAGATTGCTCACTTCCCCTCGAATGTAGTACTTTTGTTCGGTCCCATCTTCCAGAGCGGTTTCCGCGATTTTGATGGCTTCCGCGACGGTGATGATGTCGTACTGTTCCGTAGTGGAACTCGTGGTTGACGAAGACGTCGAATCCGAGGTGGTGGATGAAGGAAGAGAAATTGAGGAAGTTTCATCTCCCGTACAAGCCGCGAGGATCAAGCCTAATGAAAATAAGGCGATCAGGCCAGCTTTAGAAAGTTTGGTATGTTCCATGTGTTACCTCCACTTACTATAAACCTTTTAGGGAAGGAAAAACAAGGTCTTTTAAAATGAAAATATCTACATTGTTTGTATTTAACTAATTAAGACTTTTTTGGACTTCGCCCCTGTCCAATTGTGACTATTATTGTCTTTTAAATTAATAGTTAAGATACTTTCACCTTTCTCTAAGAAGGTGATTTGATAAGTATTATTTTCTAAATAAATGAACTCATGTTTAAGAGCTAAATCAAGGGTTAAAATATCTTCATTAATCGCTTGTTCATCAATGGTAAATATTAAGAGGTAATCGATATTTTCTTTAACTTCCACCACATCATCTTTAATATTGCTTTCTTGGTTTAAGGTGATATCAAAATCAAGCGGTATGACCGTCGGTGAGGTTTGGGAACCGGTAGTAATGTCAGAGCTAGATATCGTCGCGCTTTCTTGACTATTACTATCGATTTCTTTCGTTTGAAAATAGAAGTAGAGACCCGATGAAAGACCAATGGCGACCACCACAAAGGAGGCCGCAGAAAGTGAAACTAATTTATTAATTTTTCTCTTTCTTTGGACTCTCGCTACTCTCGCCATTTCTTCTAAGGCTTCTTTTTCGCTGGGAAAGTAATTAGTGATGGCTTCTAAAATATCATCACTCGGGATGCCTTTACCATTTTCGTATTTCGCAATGGCGCTCCGGCTGACATGGATGGTGTCAGCGAGAGCCTCTTGGCTGAGCCCTTTTTCTTTCCGGAGTTTAGCGAGTAAATCCTTAAATTCCATAGGTAAAAAGTATTATACCTTAATTGCACTTCTCTTTTTGTTACTCTTTCTTTTTAAAGCTTATGGCTTTAACATCCGTCAATTCACTTTTACAATATTAAAATAGGTTAAAACCATGAGAATTATTGTTTTAGGCGGGGTCGCCGGCGGAGCATCCTTCGCAGCTCGGCTCCGGCGATTATCCGAAGAGGACGAAATCGTCATCTACGAAAAAAGTAGCGATGTCAGCTACGCTAACTGCGGGATTCCTTACTATATCGGTGGGGTGATTCCTTCGTTTAATAACTTAAAGGTGGTGAGTAAACAAACCTTTAAAGACCGATTCAATATCGAGGTGAGAACCAGCAGTGAAATCACTGAAATTGATAAAGATAAGAAAACGGTGAAAGTCCATAACTTAATCACCGGGGAAACTTATCTTGATCATTATGATGTCTTACTTCTTGCCCCAGGTGCGAAACCGATCAAACTCAATATTCCCGGGATGGATTTACCGGAAATCTTCACCTTACGGAACTTAGAAGATACGAAGAAACTTAAGAATTATTTAAATACCCATAAGGTAAGGAAGGCCGCAGTCATTGGGGCGGGGTTCGTCGGCATTGAAACCGCCGAAAACTTAAAACACTTAGGTTTAGAAGTCGCC
>UQOB01000027.1 GCA_900542595.1 uncultured Mollicutes bacterium
AAGCCCTTCCACCTGCATCCGCATAATTTCTTTGACTAAGGAAAGATTGATTTCGCCTTCTGGAATGAAAGGATTTTTATTAACTTCCCGTCTTAAATCAGTGAAATTTTGAAAAGAAGTCTCGAGGATGATTTCCTTTAAAGTTCTTTCCCCTTCAAAGGTCATCATCTTTTTTCTCTCTTCTTCCACTAGGCCTAAATCGATATCTGCAATAACGGGATTTCCTTCAAAAAGTTGGTTTTCTGCAAGGATTTTTCCATTTTCCGAGATGATTGAATGGCCGCCATAGACGACGTCCGATGTGCTTTCACCGCGACCGGTTGAACAGTAGACATAACCGCTGATTAATCTCGCGCTGGTCATTTTAATCAGGTCTCGACGATAGCTATTCTTCCCAACCGTCTCATTACTCGCAGATAAATTGAAAATCACATTCGCCCCATTTAAAGCCATCTTGGTCGATGGGGGATCAGCCGTCCACACATCTTCACAGAGTTCAATCCCAAAGGCTAAAGGAATTTCTGTACTCTTAAAGATTAGTTTACTCGCGAAAGGAATGTCTTTGATCCCAGCGAAAGTTACGTAATTAACTTCCTCGCTGCCTTTTTTAAAGTAACGAGCTTCATAGAATTCCCGGTAATTAGGGATATAGGTTTTAGGGACGATACCCCAAATTTTTCCCTTTCCGATTACCGCGGCCGCATTGAAAAGCGACCCATTATAATAGAAGGGTAAACCGACAATAAAATAACCGTGAAGATTTTTTGAGAATTCCACTAATTCCTCGATAGCGTCTTCACAATCGCTATAAAGTTTTTCGGTAAGGAATAAGTCTCCACAAGTATAACCAGTTAAGGATAATTCTTGGAAAAGGGTGATGGAAACATGTTCTTCTTCGCTTTTCTTTAATGATTCTTTAATCGCTTTTAAATTTTTCTTAACGTCCCCTAAATGAATGAAGATGGGATCAGCTTTAACCCGCACAAAATCTTGCCCTAAATAAGTTAAAGGGTCATGAGTGTTAGTCTTTAAAAAATGGTGGGGTTCAAAGCTTGTTTTCATTTTACTAATAGAAGAAGTTTTCCCCACTAAATGTTCAAACTCTTCCGGGCTTAAAATCACCATCGAACTAAAGCCATTTTTGGTGATGGTAATCATCCCCTCTTCTTTGAGGTCATCTAAAAGTTTGGCCGTATCACGAAGAGAGGAAATAGGCTTAATATCTTTCATATGCCAAAATAATAGCATATTTATGTCAATGCTGTTACAGTGAACTTTTCAGTCATATTCTTTCCTCCTCTTTAGCGTGTTAGAATATGGCCGATGAAAAAAGCTATCTGTATCCTTAATGCCTATAAAATCCTAGCTCCCCTTCAACATTTTGCAGATCGAATGAAAGAGGAATTAAAAGCTTTCGATATTGAATTAATCATTAAAAATAACTCGGAATTGTTTAGTTTTTTAGATAATCACCTCAATTACACTCCCTTGAAAGAAAAGTATTTATTCGGTCTTTATCTCGACAAAGATACCCATGTTGCGAAAGCCTTAGAACATAATGGTTTACGCTTATTCAATAGCGAAGAAGCCATTAGATTATGCGACGATAAAGCCTTAACCTATGAAGCTTTGGTGGGCACTAATATCAATGTCCCTAAAACCATTTTTGGACCATTAAATTACTCTCAAAATATTTCTCTTCCCTTTATTGAAAGAGTCGAAGAAGAGCTTAAATATCCGCTAGTGGGAAAAGAAGTCTATGGTTCTATGGGCAATAACGTTTATCTTTTAAAGAATCGAAAAGAGTTTGAAGAATTTGAATTCATCCATCGTTATAACCCGAGGATTTACCAAGAATTCATCGAAACAAGTTATGGGGTTGATTACCGTTTAATCGTCATCGGCGGTAAGTTTGTCGCCGCGATGAAGAGGGTCAATGATACTGGCGATTTTAGAAGTAACCTCGCCCGCGGGGGAAGAGGCCTTCCTTTTAACCCTCCCCTTTCCTATATCGAAACGGCTGAAAAAGTTTGCCGAGCTTTGAAACTCGATTACGCGGGAGTGGATCTTTTAGAAGGCAGAAATAAAGAACCCGTCCTTTCCGAAGTCAATAGCAACGCTTTTGTGACGGGTATTGAAGAAACAACCGGCATCAATGTGTGCCGGTTGTACGCTGAATATATCGTTAAGACCTTAGACCTTTAATTCTTTGCTCTTTTGGTAGAACGCCCATTCGAGGACCTTCCGGTCAGAGGTATAGCTTAAGACGTGATAAGCATCTTCCGGGGTTAACCAATAAACATCCGCTACTTCTTTTTTATCGATTTTGATGTCTTCGTTGATGGTGTCCGCTACTCGCCAGGCGACGGTTTTAATAATTCCGTCGTACGGAGAATAGATGGTTTCCATCACTGGGCAATCATCCTTAATTAAGATGTTTAAACCCACTTCTTCTTTCGCTTCTCTTAAACAAGCAGCAATTTCGTCTTTATCAGTCGCTTCGATATGGCCTTTCACTAAGGAATAGTGACCGAGCTCCATGTGTTCAACGAGCACTTCACCTTTTCCGTTAAAGATGACCGCTCCACTGGAACGTTCTCTCTTCCCTAATAAACTTTCTAAAACCGGTAAATCTTCGACGATACCGATGCTATCGAAGTATTCTTCCAAGGTTCCGTATTTCGCGATGAAGGCTTTATAGAAGTCTAAGAAGAACTCATTATCGGGGTAAAGAATTTCTTGCGGAATCTTCACCGGACTATTGAGGCTTTTCGCGTGTAACTTCGGAAGCAAAGAGGGTGATAACAAGTAGTCATTATTGACGTCATCGATGCTGACACCATTGAGAAGCAAGATTATCGCGCAGAACACGCCGGTCCTATCTTTCCCGGCTGTACAATGAATGACAGTCGGTTTCGGAGCGAAGGCCAGCGTTAAAAATATCTTTCTCGCGGTAAAGGGGTCTTCTAACATCTCAAAATAACTTTCGATCATGTCAGCGCGATCTTTCGCGATTCTTCCGTTCCCATTCACATTTAAGGTGTAATGTTTTACCCCTTCAAAGATGGGGTCCGGATATTTTTCTTTCGCAGCGGGATCACGTAAATCGATGATGCTTTTGATGTTTAAAGACTTAAACTTCTCTTTATCCCTTTCCGTTAAGGGACCGAAAGCCGCTGACCGATAAATGACGTCATAATGGGTGACCCCATAACGGCATTCATAGCCCCCTAAATCACGGAAATTTTCAATTTCGTCAAAGTTATAATGACGGATGCTATTTGGCATTTTTCTCCTCTTTTATAGGGGTTTTGCTGCTGGTATTTTGTTTTTTAAGTTCGATTAAAATCTGTTGTAATAAATCTTTTTCGGTGATTTCCGGAGCAGCGGGCGCTTGGACGATTTCTTCCGGCCGGGCTTCTGGGTGATGCTTATAATATTCTTCTAGGGCTTTCGCTTTTAATTTTTTGCTTCTTTCAGAAAGTTTTTGATAAACCTTAACAATGATGAATAAGGTTAAACCAATGATTAAGAAACTGATGATAGCGTTAATGAAGGCGCCCCAGTCGATTAAAGCGACACCGTTGTAATAGAAGTTATTACCGTGTTGGGTGTAGCTAGAGATGAAAAGGCTCGCGCTTCCATCGGAAGCTAATTCATCGATCATCTTTTGGTATTCCGCTAAAGAATAAACAACGTTCCATCCGTTAGCCGGTTTTTGCGCATCGGTAACCGCGGGTAAAACGGTGACTAAACCGCTTAAGCCACCAGGGACGGCCCAGGTGCAAATGCTGAGTAAGATATTGGTTAAAGCGGTCACCACCGCGTTGAACGCGGACCCGATGACAACACCAACGGCCAGGTCGAGCATATTGCCCCGACTGATGAAGGCCTTAAATTCATTCCAGAATTTGTGTTCTTTTTTTCTTGTTGTTTTTGCCATAAAAATTCTACTTTTATTTTGGTCAAAGAAATTGTAGCCAATGGAAAAAATGACTACAATCAAAAAGATGGGATTTATTATCGATATTGTTCTTGGAGTATTGCTCCTCGTCTACCTCATTCAAGGGGCAAGAAAGGGTTTTTGGCGCTTAATCATGCCGCTCATTGTGGCGGTCGTCATTTTCTTAATATCAATATTGCTCTCCACTACTCTGGCTTCCGCCTTATATCCAACAGACTTAGGTGAACAAATTTATAACTTCAGCGATGGTTTACTTAAGGAACAACAATTCTATGGGGTCATTGTGAATATCGATGATTTAGCGAATTACGCTCCGCAAGCTTTAGCGGCCATCCATTTACCGGAGGTGCTTTCCGGCATCCTCGTCCACTTCGCCACTTCCTTAGCGACCACCCAAATAGTGGCTTTGGGTCCCATTCTTGCCAGCGGGATGACGATGCTATTATTAACGGGCGTCTCTTTCTTAGTCCTTTACGCCGGCCTCTCTTTAGTTTATTTAATAATCTTGTTATTAAAGAAGCTTTTCTTCCCTTTCAAAAAGAAGGAACCTGCGATGTATTCGAGGATTTTAGGTATGTTATTAAATCTTGTTAGGTGGGCCATTATGGCATTAGGCGTGGCTTTCGTCATCTATACCTTAACCTCCCTTCCGATGGTCGGGGAAAACATTAGTAATTTTATTGGCTTAAATGATAGTTCCTTCAGCATCACCAAGTGGCTGATCAATGATATCTGGATTCCGATTTTTAATAGCCTTTAAAAAAATACTAGACACCGTAAAAAGTCTTAGAAATTGATTATTGACATTGAACCATATAAATAAAGGTTAAAAAATTTATATCTTTTTCGGGTAAATTTTTCGTCTTTTTTTATCATGAAAATGTTTCATGGAGTTGAAAGAATTTTCATGGAGCAAAAGGGTTGTATCGCTTTCAGGGAGGTTTTAAGATACGTGAGCAACAAAAACAGATCTGCGAGAGAAAGGAATCTGTTTTTCGAGACACGAAACACAAAGGAGAAACTCATTATGTTAAGAGTTAAGAAACGTGATGAAAGTATCGTGGACTTTAACATCCACAAGATTGAGAATGCTTTACTCAAGGCCTTCGACGCCGAACACGTGGCGATGTCGAATGATATCTTAAGCTTATTAGCCTTGAGAGCCACTTCCCATTTCAATGACAAAATCAAAGACAACATCATCAATGTCGAAGACATCCAAGATGCCGTTGAAATCGCTTTAATCGAAAGCGGTTATGTGACGGTCGCTAAGAGCTACATGTCCTACCGGAAGAAACACGAAGAACTCCGGGAAATGAAGAACACCGAGCTCAACTATGCGAAAGTTGTCGATAACTACTTAAAAATCAATGACTGGAGAGTCAAAGAAAACTCCACGGTTACCTATTCCGTCGGCGGTTTAATCTTAAGCAATAGCGGAGCGGTGACCGCTAACTATTGGTTAAGCCAAATCTACGACAAAGAAATCGCGGAAGCTCATAGAAGCGCGGCCATGCACATCCATGACCTTTCGATGCTTACCGGCTATTGCGCTGGGTGGAGTTTAAAACAACTCATCCAACAAGGTTTAGGCGGTGTCCAAGGAAAGATTACGAGCGCTCCTGCTCGCCATTTAATGACCCTTTGTAATCAAATGGTTAATTTCCTCGGCATCATGCAAAACGAATGGGCGGGCGCGCAGGCTTTCAGCTCCTTTGATACCTATCTCGCTCCCTTCGTCAAAGTCGATCACTTGACCTATAAAGAAGTGAAACAAGCGATTCAAAGCTTCATCTATGGGGTCAACACTCCCTCCAGATGGGGAACCCAAGCTCCCTTCACCAACATCACCTTAGACTGGACCGTCCCGGACGATATGGCGGAACTCAACTGCATCGTCGGTGGGAAGGAAATGGACTTCAAGTACAAAGACTGTAAAGAAGAAATGGCGATGATCAACAAAGCCTTCATCGAAGTGATGATTGAAGGGGACGCGAACGGAAGAGGTTTCCAATACCCGATTCCCACCTACTCCATCACCAAAGACTTTGACTGGTCGGCGACGGAAAACAATAAACTCTTATTCACGATGACCGCTAAGTACGGCACCCCCTACTTCAGTAACTACATCAATAGCGACATGAAGCCCAGCGATGTCCGGTCGATGTGCTGCCGGCTCCGGCTCGATTTACGGGAACTCCGGAAAAAGAGTGGCGGTTACTTCGGAAGCGGTGAAAGCACTGGTTCCATCGGTGTTGTTACTCTCAACATGCCGAGGATCGCTTATCTTAGCGCTAATAAGGAAGAATTCTATGACCGGCTCTATCACTTAATGGATATCGCGGCCAGAAGCCTCTCCATCAAACGGAAAACCATCTCAGCTCTCCTCGAAGCGGGCTTATACCCCTACACCAAGCACTATCTCGGAAGCTTCAATAACCACTTCTCCACCATCGGTTTAGTCGGGATGAATGAAGCTTGCTTAAATGCCCGGTGGATCAAACAAGATTTAACCCACAAGGAAGCGCAAGACTTCACAGTCGAAGTGTTAAATAACATGCGAAACCGTTTAAGCGATTACCAAGAACGTTATGGCGGTGACCTCTATAACTTAGAAGCCACGCCGGCGGAAAGTACCGCTTACCGTTTAGCGAAGCACGATAAAGAAACTTATCCCGATATCATCACCTCCGGCGATGCGAATAACCCCTACTACACCAATAGTAGCCACCTCCCCGTCGGATATACCGATGACATCTTCAGCGCTCTCGATATCGAAGATCAATTCCAAACGCTCTACACCTCCGGAACCGTCTTCCACGCCTTCCTCGGGCAAAAACTCCCCGATTGGGAAAGCTGCATGAAGCTGGTGAGAAAGATTGCGGAAAACTATAAGCTCCCGTACTACACGATGAGCCCGACCTATAGCGTCTGCGCCGAACACGGCTACTTAAGCGGTGAACAATGGGTCTGTCCGCACTGCGGAAAAGAGACGGAAGTCTATTCGAGAATCACTGGTTACTACCGGCCGGTCAAGAACTGGAACGCGGGGAAAACCCAAGAATTCAAGGAAAGAAAGACCTATAAAGTCACCCCGGAAACCTACTGCGACACCAAGACCGGTGCTTGCGAAATCAAGAAGCCGGAAGTGAAAGAAGAAGCGACAGATGAACTCGTCCTCTTCACCACTCCCACTTGCCCCAACTGCAAAACCGCGAAACTCTTCCTCGATCAAGGAAAGATTCACTATGAACAAATCAACGCGGAAGAACACGCGGACTTAGTGAGCAAGTATCACATCTCGAAAGCCCCGACTTTACTAGTCAAACGCAACGGAGAAGTCAAAGAAGTCTACGACAATGCTTCCTTAATCAGAGGCTACGTCGAAAAAGTTAAGAACCATGCAGCCTAAAGAAATTTATGATGTCATGGTCATAGGGGGAGGCCCGGCAGGAATGTCGGCCTCTCTTTATGCACTTAGGGATGACAAAAAAGTATTGCTCTTAGAAAAAGAATCGATCGGAGGGCAAATCGCTACTTCTCCGAGGGTAGAAAACTTCCCGACTAAAGAAACAATCTCGGGAACCGAACTCGCCGATGAGATGTTCACCCAAGTGATGAACTTAGGAGTTCACTTCGAGCTCGATACCATCACGGAAGTAAGAAAAGATGATGATCTCTTCGCTTTAGTGGGAACGTACGGGACCTATTACGGGAAGACCGTGATCATCGCGACCGGCGTTAAATCCTTAAAGCTCAATGTGCCGGGGGAAGAAGAATTCTCCGGCAAAGGGGTCAGCTATTGCGCGACCTGCGATGGGCCCTTCTTTAAGGGGCAAAATACTGCAGTAATCGGGGATGCTAATAGCGCTCTTCAATACGCTTTACTCCTCTCCTCTTATTGCCCAAACGTCACTTTACTCACCTTGACTGATAAACTGTTCGGTGAGCGGATGCTCATTGAAAAAGTCAAGGCGACATCGAATATTAAGATCATTAGTAAGGTTCAAACTACCGCGTTTATCGGGAATAATGATTTAGAGAAGATTGCCTATAAAGACGCAAAAACGGGGGAGATTAAAGAACTTCCGGTCAAAGGAGCATTCGTTGCAATCGGAAAGAAAGCCCAAAACGAAATCTTTGAAAACTTCGTCGATTTAGAAAAAGGCTATATTCTTACCGATGACAATATGCAAACAAAAACCCCGGGGATGTACGCGGCCGGGGATTGTCGATTAAAGGCGGTTAAGCAAGCGATCACCGCTTGTAACGATGGCGCAATAGCGGCTATCAACGCGATAAAATATCTCGCTCTTCACTCGTAACCACGGAGCGAAACATAACCCACATAAGGTTTAACAATCTCGAGGAAGCGTTCGGCTTCCTCTTTTTTAATGCTGTGGAGGCCTTGTTTTAAACAGGTATCTTTGCTTACAAATTTTTGGAGGAAATATTTCGGGGCTCCCTTGATTAACTTCCCGATAGAATCAAAGTCTTTTTCTTCGTGAAATTCTTGGACGATGGTCGTTCTGAATTCATAGGGAAAGTCGTGAGTTAGTAGGTAATCGATACTTTCTTTGACTTTTTTAAAGTCGACTGTAACTCCAGCCGTAAGGTTATACTTTTCTTCGCTATTCTTGATATCGTTTGCCGCGTAATCGATCAATTTTTCCTCAATCAACTCTTTTAAAAGCTCTGGGTTAGTCCCATTAGTGTCCAATTTCACTAAATAACCCAAATCTTTAATGGTTTTAATCTTATCTTTTAAATCGACCATTAAAGTGGGTTCCCCACCAGTGATACAAACCCCTTCTAAGATACCTTTCCGCTTCTTAAGGTAAGACAAAATTTCCTCAAAAGGATACTTCGGAAGGGAGCCGGGATTAAGAACTAGATCGCCATTATGGCAGAAGGGGCAACGAAAATTGCAGCCCCCAAAAAATAAAGTGCAGGCCACCACTTGATCAAAGTCGACAAGACTAAGCTTTTCAATACCCGAAACATCCATTTTTCCTTGTAAAACCTCCATATTTTATAAAAAAGGGAGGTATTTCTCCTCCCTTATTTTACGGGTTTTTAAGCGATAATTAAACCTTTAATTCATAGGCCGGGTCATTGACAAAACCGACTTCAATCGGGATGCTAACCACTTCATTAGTCCCCCTAACTGTAGCGTGAGGACTATCGACGATGAAGAAGAAAGGCTCATCGAGACGGACAACGCGGGGTTCTGGTCCCTCTTTGTCTGATGATTCATCGCCACTCGCAATGGTAACACTCGCCGCGTAGAAGCCTTCATAATCGAACCGCATGATGGAAGTTTGAAAATAAGAGGCAAGGGTTTGACTGTCCGAGAAAATGGGGCCGAGGAAAGCACCGGTTGCATAAAGAGATTTTAATTCGTCGACCTTATATAAAGTTTCATCGATTTCCACTTTGCTATTAAGTTCAAAACAAGGAACTTCGATTTCAATCGGAATGTTCCATCCCTCCCACTTACCATCACTAATGGTATCGTAAGTAAGAGTGTAATCTTCCTGAATAATATGAGGGATCGCCTCTTCCCAAGTCGCTTGTTCTTCCTTTTGGAAAAAGTTCACCACTAAATGATTTAAAGCATCCATCGTGTAACCATTAAATAGCCCTTCATGCGTAACGTAGCTAGAAGTAGCTTCTAAGTGGAGATAAGGGACCACTTCTTCTTTCTCTCCATCAACATAATACGGAAGCATCATCGAGCCATTTTGAATGGCATCTAAAAGGGATTTTTGAATTTTTGGCGTGAAATAATCGAAGAGATAGTACGCGGTGATGATAGCGGAGGTCAAACCTGGCTGTAAATCTCCTTCTTTTAGCTCTGGATGAATGGGGAAAGAAGAAAATTCTTCTTTCAGGAAGCTATTTACTTTATCAACGGTGATTTCCCCATTGATTAAGCTCCCGAAGTAATCATTTTGGAAGGCTTCTTTTAAAGGTTCAAAGGCTTCAGCATTAAAGTTCGTGGTATTGACCCACAAAGTATTAGCGAACTTGGCTCCAAAGGAATCGCTATAAGCCCCGCCTTCAGCGGTTGCCCCGGCTAAACAAGCAATCTCATGAGCGGCTCTCCCAATTTCTTCTTGGCTTTCCGCATTAAAAAACTTCAGCATCCCTTCTTGCACTTCTTCACCAGAAAGATAAGAGATAGTGGCTAAATTAAGGAAATAATCGACAAGAGAGAAAGCTTTCGACTTATCAACTACTTCATAGATAAGAGGAACAGTCTTTTGAACGACGGTCTTATAGATATCGATGGATCTTTGGGAGATATCCCGGGAAAAGGTTGGGGCCGAGGCTTTCGCGATGACATTGCCGTAAGGATTTAGGGGTTTAGCTAAGGCGAAAGAAATCCCCACCACTAAACCGCAGGCGACGACACCGCTCCCTAAAGCGGTAGCCATTTTGAGCTTTCTATGCGTTACTTCTTCCGGTTTACTCTTCTCTTCTAAAGAGATAATTTCCGGCGTTTGTTTTTCAATTTTCTCCGCAAACATTGCTTTAATTTTTTGTTTTTTCATTTTTCACCTCGTATTTACTCCGGAGTTTCTTAATCGCTCCTTTATAGATTAAGTGGGATTCGCTCTTCTTGATTCCGGTTAAATCTTCAATGGCCCGGAAAGAGAGATCAAAGACCGCATGGAGGACGACCACATAGGTTTCTTTAGATGTCAAAGAAGCTTCTAAATCAGTGAGATAAGAATCGTCATAGCTCACTGGTTCATGTTCTTCGTCCAGTGTTCCCATTACTTTTTGGTTCTTCTGAATGGCTAGCCTTCTCGCGGTCGTGAGAAGATACTTTTCCACCGCGAAAGGGCTTTTGATGTTGCTTCTTGTTTCCCAAACTTTTAGAAAAGTTTCTTGATAACAATCTTCCGCTAAAGATTGGTCAACCAAGAGAGAACGCACCAAGAAAAAGACCAAATGCTTGTAAGCTTGGTAAATCGCAGCGAAACTATTTTCATCGCCACGTAAGAACTTTTCGGCCGTCGTTAAGGATACTTTCATTGTTCCTCATAAGTATAAGATGAATAAATCTCCCTTTTGTCCAAAAAAACTTTCCTGCTATCTTTTAAAATTTTCTTTCCTTGCTTTATAGTTATGTTAAGGAAAGATATATGAAGCCGATTAAAGAAAACTATTTTATTAAAAAGGAAGAGGTCAATTTTGATCCTTCGATCGAATCTCTCGTCGGAGAAGATGAAAAAATTCTCTGGAAAGGAAAACCTTACCGGAAATCCTTCATTTTGAACGCTTTCTTTAAGATGTTTTTTATCATTCTTATCTGGCTTTTATTCGATGCTGCCTTCATGACCATCTTATTTGTCTTCGTCCCCTCGATTCCGTGGTGGGTGATTCTCATCGTCTGTGTTTTCTTCCTTTTCCATCTCTTTCCGGTTTGGATATGGATCACGAACATCGTGACCGCCAGCCGAAGGCAGAAGTTAGAAGAGTACGCTTTTACTGATAAAAGAATCATCATTAAGAAAGGTTTGATTGGCGCAAACCTTCAAAGCATTAATTATTCTTCAATCACCAGCGTCAATATTCGAATCGGCCTCATTGAGCGTTTATGTAAAGTTGGGGATATTTATATCGCATCCGAAAATCAAGGAGCGGTCTTAGAAGATATCCAAGACCCCTACTTCATCTATGACCGACTTCAAAAAATCGCTAATGATATTAAGGCTGATATTCTCTACCCTAATGCTTTACGACCAAAAGAAAATCCCGGCTATAAAACCAGCTACCGAATGGAAGACGATTTCTTAAACATGGATAAAAAGCTCTAAGAATTTTCCTTCTCTATTTCTAATTTCTTCCGATCATGTCCTTCTTTAATTATGAAGATAGAACTTGTGACTAAACAGACAAAAGAAACTACCAAAGTCGGATCGAAGAAATAGAAGGAATCTTTTACTTCATATAGGTAGGGAATCACATAAGGATCAATTATCACCATGAGATCCCTCCTTAGAAGTCCGGGAAAGATGTAATGCAAAGCGTAATAATATTCACCGTTGTAAGTTAAGAGATTATATTTAGGGGTATCGTTTCTCTAGTAGGGTATCGTTTTTCTAGTAGGCTTTCATTTATCTAGTAGAACTAATTTTTAAAATTCCTCAGTTCGAACGAATTTTCATCTACTAGCAAAACGCTTGAAATGAAAAAGCCCGATTTCTCGAGCAAATATCGTTCATTTTGAGACCTTTGTTTTGTATCAAAATGTTAGTTATAAGATGCACTTGGAAAACGCCTTAAACGCCCTCAAAATTAGAAAGCGAACGCCTCTAATGCCTAATAAATAGGTTAATCTTCCTTTTTAGAAATTATTTCCCAGTGTCCTGTTTTCGATGGTCCAACGAAATGAATGTCTTTGGATTTCGACAATTCCCTCTCTATTGTTGCTTTTGACACGCCTATTCGTTCTGCCATTTGTCTTCTTGTTATTCTTGGATTTTCATTTATTAGGTTAATCATTTTCTCTCGAATAGAAGATTTTTGAGCATCATTTTGAGCATCAATGGTATCAATTGGATTCAAACTATGCAAAGTAACCATGAAATAACTCTTGCTGACATAGAACTCCGGTTGATGTTCTGTGCCCTGATAAACTTAAAAATTATCTCCCTATTTAAATTAGCATTAATAAATTATCAATTTTTCTATGTTCACTTGTCGTGTTGTTTAATTCTATTTGCAACAATGCTTTTTTAAAGAAACAAAATCACGGGGCAATGTCGCTACAGAAATTCAAAGTATTAAAGCAATTTCGTCATAGATTATATATGTATTTGTTTTTAATAATTCAATTATTATTTCTTCACGTTCGTGAGTTCTATTACAAAATTATTTGTGCTCGTCTTTATTAAGGGCAACGCTATACTTGTTCCTATAATTTAGCTGTTTTTAGAATAGAAAGTGCTTCGTCCACTACCGTGTATGGAAATCTCACCACTTTCCACAAGTTTTTTCAAAGACGCAGCTACCGATGACCTTTCAATCAAGGGACAAAGTTCCATAATTTCACTTCTTGTAAACTTGCCGACTTTTCTTGCGATTGCCTGGCGCACTTGCTCGATAGCAGGAAGTTTTGTGTCTACAAGTGCTACTCTATTTTCAAAGTCATGATAAGCCGAAAGGATTACACCCAAAAGATATTTGATGAACTGCGTATTGTCCGATTTATCTTCATGCCACCCCACCGATGCGGATTGAAGGGCACCATAATATGCACCCTTTGTCTTTTCGATTTTCTGTTCAAGACTTATATATCGTCCAACTACATATCCAGAACGATATAACAATAACGTTGTTAACAGCCTGCTCATTCTGCCGTTGCCGTCATTGAACGGATGGATGCATAGAAAATCATTGATAAAGATCGGGATCAATATCAATGGGTCTACAATTCCATTATCTAACGCGCGATTATAATTCTCACAGATAGAATCTACCGCTTCCGGCGTTGCGTATGGTGCAAGTGGTTCAAATCGTATTACTTCAGTTCCGTCACTTCTGATTTCTTGGATATAATTCTGCACATTTTTGAACCTACCCCCTATGCTGCGCCCTGAATATTGATACAGGATACCATGTAGTTGCAAGATATAATTGCGATTTATAGGGATATACTCAAAGTTTTGATGTATTGTTTTTAACACTTCCCTATAACCACTTATTTCTTCTTCATCACGATTCCTCGGCGTAGTCTTCTCCTCGCATAACTGTTTTATTCTCGTGCTGGTTGTGATTATACCCTCGATTTTGTTTGATGCCTCAACACTTTGAATTTTGGCAATCTCAACGAGCTTTTCTAAAACCGTGGGTTTTTGAGCCAAAAAAAGCTCTTGTTTTCCTTTGCACTCATGTATCTGTGCAACAAGCGATACTATTTCACTATCCCAAGTCTTGTTTGCGTAGGCATCGTAATTAAAAGTTTTCATCCAACACCTCCATTTTTCGTCCAATTAAAGCATATTTTTGGACGATTGTCAATAACTTTGGATGATTTTTCGTACAAAAATGCTCTGTTTGAATGATTAGATATTATGTTAGATGAAAAGAATAAGATGAGCGTATAAGTTAGATTCAGTCAAGGTTTTGGCTAATTTTGGGACTAAAACAAAAATTTTTGATAAATGTTGACTGTAAATAGCTAACCTATGCGATTAACAGTGCTTCCCTTATATATCCTTATTTATAATTTGCGAATGTTCGAACCCGTTGTGCTATTGCGGTGTGCGTATTGCGGTGGTTCGAACTTTTAAGGGTATTTTTGACTATTTTTGCTTGTTGTGACAGGATCATAATTTTTTAGGATACGACATAACGAGCACGAATTGGTAAGATTTGGTAAAAAAATAACCTATAATGCTTACACATTATAGGTGTTCGTCAGAAATGGTGGAGCTAACGGGATTCGAACCCGCGACCTCATCGATGCGAACGACGCGCTCTCCCAACTGAGCTACAGCCCCAACCGCACCGGTAATTATAGTTAAAAAAGGGGAAAGTGCAACAGCTAAGCAAAGATAAAATTGATCTAGCAAGTGGGAGCGATAAGACAGTGAATAATTTTTTAATGTTCTTTTCACTATATATCGGAAGAATATTTCTTTCACCTCTCACTGATTCATAGGTCCTAACTTTATATAATGTGAAAAAGTGAAGAATTTTCTAAGGGACTATCGATTGTTTAAATTTCAAGACTACAAATAACTACCCCTTCCCTTTATAAATAAAAGCCCATGGATAAAGTCATCTGCGTCATCGACTTAAAGAGCTTTTATGCCTCTTGTGAATGTGTAGCGAGGAACCTCGATTGTTTTACGACACCCTTGGTGTGCTGTGACCCTTATAGAAGCGGTTCTTCAGTCGTCATGAGTGTTTCCCCCTTTCTTAAAAAGAAATACCACATTCCTAATGTCTGTCGAAAAAAAGATTTACCCAATATCAAAGGGATGATCTACGCGGTACCGCGAATGAGTTATTACTTAAAGATGCAGAGCCGAGTGATCGAAATTTTCTTAAGATATATCGCTCCAGAGGATTTATATATCTATTCCGTCGATGAATGTTTTTTAAATATTGGGCCTTATCTTAATCTCTATAAAACAACTGCTTTTGAATTGACGCAAAAAATCATGAAGGAAATCAAAGAAGAACTGGGACTCTACACCACCTGCGGAGCGGGTCCTAATCTCTTCCTCGCTAAATGCGCTTTAGACCAAGAGGGGAAGAAAAATCCCCCTTACTACGCCTATTGGGGAAAAGAAGAAGTTAAAACTAAACTCTGGAACATCAAACCCATCGATAAAATCTGGGGTATCGCGGGTGGCCTTAAAAACCACTTACGTAGAATCGGTATCAATAGCCTAAAGCAACTCGCAGTGACCGATGATGATTTACTCAAGAAGGAATTTGGTATCATTGGGAACCAACTCAAGGCGCTCGCTAACGGGATCGACGAAAGCGATATTCGCTCCCCCTACATCCCCCGCGATAAAAGCCTTTCTTTAGGGCAAACCTTAAAACGTCCCTATTCTTTCAGTGAAGGAAAACTACTCCTAAGAGAAATGGTTGATGATTTAACGGGGAGGCTCAGAGAAAAGAACTTCTTAACGAGACAGATTTCGCTCTACGTTGGTTACAATCAAGGAGCGAGGAACAAGATGATGACCCTCGCTTATCCCACCGATAGCCGTAAACAACTGTTCGATGAAGTTCTCTATCTTTA
>UQOB01000028.1 GCA_900542595.1 uncultured Mollicutes bacterium
GGCCATCAGTGTGAACTATGTCGGTTATGTGCACGCTTTAGCGCACGCGCTCGGAGGTAAGACGAATCTAAGCCACGGAAAACTTATCGCGGCCTTCATTCTTCCTGTCTTTAGAGCGTACGGCGATAAAGTTTACGATAGCTTTGAACGTATTCACGATGCTTTAAGTCTCGGTAGCCCCACCGATACAAAAAAAGAAAAAGTGGAGCGCGTCTTAGACTTTATTGAAGACTTTATTAGAGCGTTAGGCCTTTCTCTTAAACTCC
This sequence comes from uncultured Mollicutes bacterium, assembly GCA_900542595.1. Taxonomy (GTDB): domain Bacteria; phylum Bacillota_I; class Bacilli_A; order RFN20; family CAG-826; genus UBA4951. The sequence goes on from UQOB01000028.1 coordinate 267, forward strand.
CCATCACCTTAAATAACGATGAAATTAAGTGTCTCGCTCGAGCAGCTTGTAAAGAAGCTAATCCGATTTACCCGGTTCCGAAGATTTTAACCGCTAAAGAGCTTGAAGGCCTTATCCGTGAGGTGGTCAATGTTAAGTAAGACGCTCGGTCAAATATTAGTGAAAGGGGAGAAGGAGTTTAATCTTTCACCCTTCGCCTTTTATAAGATTAAAAACGCTTTTGAGGCTTTGATTAAAGAACCACTCATTCTTAAAGAAACTGATGCTTCCTTAGATGTTTTAAAAAGACAATTAAAGAAAGAACTTAAAAAGATTTATTTGAATGAGTATGAAACAAAGTTCCATCTGCTTTTAAGTTTCTTTAATCCGGTCAGTGAAGATTTCTTTAAAACCCATGCTTTAAAAGAAGGAATGGATAATAGCCCTCTCTTAGACGATATTTTTAAAGTTGGCTATTTCACGTCATACCTAGATGAAGACAAATTAAAGAAGAACTATAAGTTCATCTTTGATCAATGTGAGCCTAATCTAAAAATCACTATTAACTTTGCCAAACCTGAGAAAAATCCGAGACCCAAAAAGCCAATATCCCCGCAGAAGTGCCAGCTTTGTTACAATAATGTGGGTTTATTAAAGCCGGAAGAACAGAGTTTTAAAGGAGGATTATTGCCTTTAAAAGTACACCTTCATGATGACTATTTTATCCAAGCTTCTCCCTATCAATATGTCAATCGTCACATCATTGTCATCAGCGACGTTCATCGTCCGATGAAGATGGATAGAGATACATTCTATGACCTCTTAACTTTTGTGGAACTATGTCCGAGGTATTTTTTAGGCGCTAACGCGGAACTCTCTGGGATTGGGGGTTCAATCCTTACCCATGACCATTACCAAGGAGGACAAGAAGTTCTTCCCTTGTTTAAAGCCAAAACAAAACAAGAATTATTAATTGGTGGACAGAAAATAGAAATCTTAGATTTCTTTAATAATGTGATAAAGATTAAGGGGAGAGATAAACAAAGCTTAATTGATTTTGCTTCCCATCTTTTAACTTATTGGCGAAACTACCGAAACCCTTCCCTTTACCTTTATCCCTATAAGAATCGTTCTCCTCACCAAACTTTTACTTCTATCGCGAGAAAAGAAGGGGAGGAGTTCGCTTTATACTTAATTTTTAGAAGTAATGTGACGAGTAAAAATTATCCTTTAGGTGTCTTCCATGTTCACCCTGAACGTCTGTTCGTTAAGAAAGAAAGTATTGGCCTCATCGAAGCTAGTGGGGTCTTTATTCTCCCTCCAAGAGTGTTGATCAACGGCCGGAAAATCTTCGATAAATGGACGAATAACCAAAGAATAATAGGTAAATTAAAAGATTACTCCGGTTTCCTTCCCTATTTTGAAAAGTATCACTCATTAGAGACAAGTATCGGAAAGATTTGCGAAGAGATTCTTTTTGATACGAGAGTGTTTAAAAGCGATGATGACTTTATAAAGGCTTTATATGAGTTTAAGCGATAAATATTTTTATCTTTTAAAAGAAAAATATCCTCAAACTTTATTGAGTGGATATCGATATTTCTTTAGCCCTGGTCGCTTAGAAATTATCGGGAATCATGAAGATTATAATGGCGGTTTAACCATCGCGTGTCCGGCTTCTCTCGGTCTGTTTTTCGCCGTAAAACCAAATGAATCTAACGTCATTAATCTTTATAGTGATGGCTTCCCGGAAGAACATTTCTCTCTTGAAGACAAACCAACAAGTATCGCTTCTCAAGTTATTAGGAATTTAAAAGATAAAGGGTATAAAGTATCGGGCTTCGATATCTATATTGTTGGCGATTTACCAGTCGGTAGCGGTCTCAGTAGCAGCGCATCTTTTGAAAATCTTATTTCCTTATCTGTCTCTTATCTCTTCAATGATGGACAAATTCCCGTGATTGATTTAGCGACCGCCGGTATGCTTTCGGAAAGAACGATTCTCCATAAGGGCAGCGGGCTTTTAGATCAAAAAGCTTCTCTCGCGGACGGATTGACCCTCTTTGACTTTAAGACAGGGCGAGATCGATTATTAGGAAAAACCCTTCCCTTTAAAATGGGGCTCTTTATCACGAACGCTGGTCACCAGGATTTAAGTCACCTCTATCAAGATATCGTCAATGACTATAATGATATTAAGAATTATTTTAAGGTTTTTAATCTCTCTGATATCCATCTTAAAGACCTTTTAGAAAATAAAGATAAGTTTAGCGAGAAAGCCTTTAATAGGGGACTTCATTTCTTTACCTCTTATGAAAGAGTTTTGTTCTTCATTGAAGCCTATAAAGAGAACGATTTAGATTCGATGATTCTTCTCTTTAATCAGGAAGAAGAATCGCAAGAGAAATATCTTAAAAACATTGCAAATCCCATGTTTAATAACGGAATTACGGATATTTTAACGAGTTTTAGAAAGTATTTTCCAAGCTCCGGTATCCGTTTAATCGGTGGGGGATTCGGTGGTAGTTTACTCTGCCTTTTTAAAGAAATTGATGAAGATAAAATTGAGAGATTTAAAGAAGAAATCAAAGACTATGGAAGCTTCAATTTATTAGATGATTTTGAAATCGAACAAAAAGAGCAATTTTTGCCATCTTCTTTGGTTGCTAAGGAAAAGTAAAAAGCCTAAACTATGGCTAGAAATAAATGATGATTTTTTAAAGGAGTTTCTCATGAAAAGAACTGTCGGAATTTTGTGCCCGGTCGCAAGCCTTCCTAGCACCTATGGCATCGGGGATTTCGGAAAGTATTCTTATGAATTTATCGATTTAGCGAGGGATAATGGCTTCACCATTTGGCAAGTCTTACCTCTTAACCCATTAGGATACGGTCATTCCCCGTATCAACCCTTTAGCAGCTTCGCGCTCGATGAACTATATGTCGATTTCCAAGAATTAGTGGATCGGAAAGCTTTAAAGGTTCTTCCTGAACCCTTTAAACAAGATAGCGACAAAATCTATTACGAAGAAATTCGGGATTACAAGAATCCGATTTTAAAAAAAGCCTATAAAGCGGAAATTAAGAAAGTTTCCGTCAAGAAAGAAGTAGCGGCTTTTGAAGAAAGCCATCCTTGGGTTAAAGCCTGGTCGCTTTTCATGATGAATAAGCGGCTCGAAAACTTAAGAAGTTGGTCCGAATGGCCGAAAAGACGGAAAAAGATGATCGATGGAACGGTCACTTTAACCCCGGAAGAAGAAGACTTAAGACTCTACGAAGTGTGGCTCCAAATGACCTTATACCGGCAATGGGATAAGCTCCATAAATATGCGAAAGATAATGGAATCGCTATCATGGGCGACGTTCCGTTCTACGTCGGTTATGACAGCAGTGACGTCTGGGGCAACCAAGATACCTTCCTTCTTGATCCAGTCACCAAAGAGCCCGCTTGGATTGCGGGTGTTCCGCCGGATTATTTCAGCGCTACCGGTCAAAGATGGGGAAACCCAATCTATAACTGGGATTTATTAAAAGAAAGACATTATGACTTCATCATCAATCGGTTAAAGATTAATGGTGAACTCTATGACATTATCCGGATCGATCACTTTAGAGCCTTTGATACCTATTGGAAGATTCCGGCTTCGTGCCCGACCGCCATTGAAGGGAGCTGGATTGAAGCTCCGGGGTACGATTTCTTCGATACTTTCTTAAAAGTTTGCCCTGACCTTCAAATTGTCGCAGAAGATCTCGGTGACCTTAGACCCGAAGTCCTCACTCTCCGTGACCACTATAATTTCCCGGGTATGAACGTCGTCGAATTCACCTTCTACGATGCGGCGGTTTTAAAGACTGATCATCGGGACAAAGAAAACATGATTGCCTATATCGGAACCCACGATAACGACACCGCTAAAGGATACTTTGAAAAACTTGAACAAAAAGTTCAATGGCAGTGGTGGGATGCGATGAAAGCGATGGGGATCGACCATCCCGATATGGTGACTGATTTAATCGAATACACCTTATCGCTTAAAGCGAACTACGCGATTTTTGCGGTCCAAGATTTAATGGGCAAAGGAAGTGAAGCCAGAATCAACGTCCCCGGTATCATCGATGACGTCAACTGGACTTACCGGATGAAGGATTTCGATGAACTGAAAGCAAAACTTCCGGCTATCACCCCGATGTTTAAGAAATACAATCGTTAATCAATATGAAAAGGGTCGGATTGATTTCTTTCGGCTGCGCGAAAAACCTCATCGATAGTGAGATGTTTTTGGCGACCTTTCCCAAAGATGAATATACCTTTTGTGCTGACCCCTATGAAGCCGATGTCCTCATCCTTAACACCTGCGGTTTTATCCAAGATGCTCGGGATGAGGCGATAGGCCAACTCCAAACGATTAAGATGATGGGTTACCATAAACCCCTCATCGTCACCGGTTGTTTCGTCCAAAAGGATAAGAAGCAACTCCAAGAACTTTTCCCGGAAGTGACGAGATTTATCTCAATTGATGAATACCCCTTCTTCCATAAGATTGTCGGGGAAGTTCTTAACGATAAAACGATTCTTCCCTTAAATCCTTTAAGGAGAATGGTGTCAACTCCGCCGTATTCAGCTTACCTTAGGATTAGCGAAGGCTGCGACCATTTCTGCGCTTTCTGTGCGATACCGTTCATTAGAGGGAGATTTAGAAGTCGCCCCTTTAAAGAAATCATTGAAGAAGCGCAAGATTTAAAGGCTAAAGGAGTGAAAGAACTCTTTATCGTCAGTCAAGATACTTCGCTTTATGGAAGTGATTTTAAAGATTTAAATGTCGATATCATTTCTCTCTTAAAAGCCTTGGATGATATGGGTTTCTATTCCATTAGACTCTTCTATCTTTATCCTGATGAAATCGATGAAAGATTCGTCGACTTCGTCAAGAATAGTAAGAGTATCGCTCATTATTTCGATCTCCCCCTCCAAAGTGGCTCTTCTCACGTCTTAAAGATGATGAAAAGAGTCAGCACGAATGAATCGCTTAGACACTTAGTCAATATGATTAGGGAAAAGGTGCCAGATGCCGTTATTCGAACCACCTTCATCAGCGGTTTCTCAAGCGAAACCGAAGAAGACCATCAAGACACTTTAAAGTTCATCGAAGACTTAAAGTTTGACCATTTAGGAGTCTTTACCTATTCAAGAGAAGAGGGGACTGCCGGTTACTATATTCTTCCTCAAGTCGATGAAGATACTAAAAGACGGAGAAGAAACGAAATTATGGAACTCCAACGCCGGATTGCCCATAAGAAAAACAAGGAATGGATCGGGAAAACGATGGAAGGAATCGTCACCAGTAAAGATAAAGGCTTATATGCCTTAAGAAGCTATTGGAACGCTCCGGATGATCTGGATGGAAGAATCACATTTACTTCCAAAAAAGACCATCAACCAGGCGATATTGTGAGGATTAAAATCACCGATAGTTTAATCTATGATTTAGTCGGGGAAGAAATCGCATAAATTCGGTATATTTTATTGACAATAAAAGACCATCATCTATATAATCTCTCTTGCGGTTGCCCCGCTAGTTAAACGGCATAACAGATCCATGGTAAGGATCAATTCGTAGTTCGACTCTGCGGCGGGGCACCAACCTCCTGAAAGTATCTGTTTCGTTCTTAGAAAAGCTAAGAGGAACAGATTTTTTCTTTTTTAGGCTAAATTATCATTGTTAAGTACCATTTCGAAATCCTGAAACAGAAAAGTGTTAATTGTTACAAAAATCTTTCCTATAGATAGGACAATATGTTGAAACTATCTTCCTATATGCTAAAATCAGAACAGAAAAGTGTATATAGTTGCAAAAATCTGTTCCAAGGAGGCTATATATGGAGATTATTAGAGATTTTTATCTAGATAAGTTGATAAAAAGAAAAAATAACGGTCTGATTAAAGTCATTACTGGTATTAGACGTTGTGGAAAATCCTATCTCCTTAATAATCTTTTCTTTCACTATTTATTAGACAACAATGTTCCTGCTGATCATATTATCCGTTTTGCTTTTGATTCGGCTGAAGACCTCCAAAAGATTGGCGATAGTCCGCTTAAGATGGAAAAAGAAAAACGAGGAGCGAATCCTGAGAAATTCATGATGTATATCCAAAGCCAAATTAAGGACGATAGGATGTATTATCTTCTCCTCGATGAAATCCAGATGCTGGACTCTTTTGTAGCGGTTCTAAATAGTTATTTAAGAAAAGACAATATCGATGTTTATGTAACAGGGAGTAACGCCAAACTTCTATCGAAAGATATTGCAACCGAATTCGCCGGACGCGGGGATGAAGTCCACATGTATCCCTTAAGCTTCCGTGAATTTATGTCTGTTTATCAAGGGGACAAATATATGGGCCTCACGGACTATATGCTTTACGGCGGTATCCCCTCCGTTGTTCTTAAAAAAGACAATATCGATAAAGAGCAGACTTTAAAGAACCTATTCACCGAAATCTATATTCAAGATATCGTAAGAAGGAATAGGGTTAAAAACATCGGGGAATTAGAAGACCTTTTAAATATCCTTTCATCTTCCATTGGTTCTTTAACTAATCCCGAAAAACTTAAAAATACCTTTAAGTCGGTGAAGAATTCCAAGATAACCGGGAATACGATCAAGAAGTACTTAGATTATTTTGAAGATTCCTTCCTAATTGAAGCAGCTGAAAGATACGATATTAAAGGCAAAGCCTACATTGAGACCCCTAAGAAATATTATTTTTCCGATTTAGGTTTAAGGAACGCTCGGATTAACTTTCGGCAGTTTGAAATGAACCACGCGATGGAGAATGTTATCTATAACGAACTTAAGAGGCGGGGTTTCCAAGTCGATATCGGAGTGGTTCCCATCGTAGAAAAAGATAAGGACGGTAAAACGCGCCGTAAACAGTTAGAAGTCGATTTTGTCTGTAATCTTGGGTCTTCTAGGTACTATATTCAATCAGCGTATAGTATCCCTGATGAAGATAAACGAAATCAGGAAGTAAGACCTTTTAGAAAAATTGATGATTCTTTTAAAAAAGTCATCATCACCCGAGATTTAGTTCCGACTCAATACGATGAATATGGGATTTTAACGATCAATATCTATGACTTCCTTCTCGATCCCCATTCGTTAGAACGATAGAGAAAATATTTCATTTTATGAAGCGAAAATAATGCGATACCTTCATCCAATATTGTAAAAATAACTATGCACATGGACGAAGAACTTAAAAAATTAGGGTTTGCCGCTCCGACAATTAAAAAGCGGCTATTTTCAATTTAACATTGGAGCAAAAACAATATAGCGAATGACTATATTTATTCGATCAGTAACTCGATTGATAACATTGAAGCCGCACCTGGCACAACAATTTATGTTACAGCGAGATACGCAGGGAGTTTTATCTTAGAAGAGGGGGGACAACTGATCGCCCCAAACTTAATTAAATGTAACTCCATCATTCTCTCCCACGGCGCGAAAGCGTACTGCCCATCCTTGCAAAGAACGGAGAATGGTTGGTTCGGGGAAAACGATTATAAACGGGACGGAACGATTTTTGTCGATAAAGGTAGCTTGATATACGCTCCATATTGCCAACCGAAATATCAAACCGGAGAAGGGGAGTTCTTAAGAAAACTCCCGGACTCGGAGCTCGCTTTTAATCATTAATATTTCAAGACTTTTAAAGAACAACCCCATGAGAATTATTCTTCTTGTGGCTTTTTGTTAATGATTAGTTTGATCGTTTTATAATAACCATATGATTTACCCATTACCTGATTCCACTGAGGGATCAATCATTATCTTTAAAAAAGAAGGAGAAACCCTAGTTCCCCTAATCAAGAACAAAGAGAGCTTTGATTATCAATTTATCCATTCTTTTGCCGGTGAAGATTTTTGTGAAGACTTGGAATATAAGTTACAAGGTTTTCTTAACGGCAAAGGGATGACCTTTGAAGAATATGAGATTAAACAGTTAAAGAAGGAAGAAGAGGAAAACCGAGAGAAGATAGAGGAAGTGGAGGAATATTATAAACAAGCCCGGGATAAAGCTTACTTTGATAGCACTCATTATTTAGTCGAGGAATGCCATAAAGCCTGCGAGGCTTATGAAAAATATAAGCAAGTCGTTAATAGTCATAAAAAGGGTTACTACAAAGACCCCATCTATCTCCACTGGCGGGACTTCCCTCTCTACCACCCGGAGATTAATAATCCGTGGGATATTCGTTTTAATCGTTTCTATTATGAAGAATTGGTCCACGATCCCAATCGACCTGATGTCAAAATGATTTCCCATTTCTATGATCCCCATCCCGATGTTGATTTTGATACCTATCGGGATTTTGTCGATTTTGCTTATCCCCATTATTTAGAACGGATTAAATCCGATTTTATAAGTGAAGTGGCAATTAAGAAACAAGAATTTACCGACGTTAAAGAAAGCCTTAAAGAAGCCTTAACTAAACGCGATAAAGTCGGGCTTGTTTATCTTCATCCTAATCTCCACATGGTGTATGAAGAAGTTGCACCGCGAAAAATCGATGAATTAACGATAGATGAATGGGCGCATTTTTCGTTAAAGAAAATTTATTGGTTTACCAAGTAAAAAACCTATTTTCATTAAAAATATTCAAGTTCTACAAGTATTTTTAAATATTATTCATTGATAATACTGGAGATAAATTGACTTTTTCTATTTAAAACTAAGCTTATCAATGGACATTCCTTAGTTTTTAATTATATTGAAAGAGGAGGCGTTAAAAATGAAAAAAGTTTTAGTTTCCTATTTTAGTGCCGGAGGAGTAACTAAAAAAGTTGCTACCCTTTTGGCTAACGCTTTAGAGGCGGATTTAGAAGAAATTGTCCCGGTTGAACCTTATACAAAAGAAGACCTCGATTGGCGAAATAAGAACTCCCGTTCCACGATTGAAATGAATAGTGAGAAAGCGAGACCCGCGATAGAAGAGCCGAAACATAAGCTCCCTTTATATGATGTGATTTTAGTTGGCTTTCCCATCTGGTGGGGAATCGAACCAAAAGTCGTCGATACTTATCTTGATTTATATAACTTGAACGGGAAGAAAATCATTCCCTTTGCCACCAGCGGGGGAAGCGGGATTGAGTATTGCGTCAATCACTTAAAACATGTCTATCCGACCGCGGACATCACCGAAGGTTTCTTACTAAATCACGGAATAGACCCAAAACTTATTGAACTTGTTAAAAATTCTTAACTTAGAGCGAAGTGATAATAAAGCTCGCTAAGAAGATTGCTCCAAGAACATAAACAGGGATGGAGATTTCTTTCCATTTCCCTTCGAAGAGTCTCATCACGATATAAGCGATAATCCCAATCGCTAAACCATTCGATAAGGAATAGGTGAGGATCATCATTAAGAACAGCAAGATGCCAGATATAAGAGTTGTCGCGTCTTCTTTTACCATGTCGGGGACAGCGCTAGACATGATGAGCAAGCCAACTCCGACCAAAGCGACCGCGTTAACTGAACTATAAGAGAAGACTGAGAAAATCGGGAAAGCAAAACCAGAGATTAAGAAGAGGACGGCGATGATGACGGATGAGAAACCGGTCTTCGCGCCTAACGAAATCCCAATGGCGCTTTCGGCAAAAGAGGTGACAGTGGACGTACCAAAGGGGCCAGCTAAAACCGCGCCGGTAGAATCAGCGAGCATCGCTCTTTTTGCTCCGATTAGTTGTCCTTCTTTATTGACTAAACCACAGTGTTTACCGCAGGTTAACATTGTGGCGGTTGTATCAAACATATTGACGAAGATTAAGGTAAAGATAGCGACGTAAGTCTGGGGATTCGCTAATAAATTAACAATCATTTCGCCATAATTGACGTTCGCATTAGCGGGATCAAGCGCCCCATAGAAGATAACTTTATCGAGCCCACTGACGCCCCAGAAAACGGAAGGATCCGCCCAAGGTGCGAGAGGTAAACCAGAGACGGAAGCGAAATCACCTTGTCCCGCGGCAGTTAACGATAAAGAAGCGATAACCCCAACTATCGCGGTCACCACGAGCGCAATCGGAATCGCTAATTGACTGAGGAGGGGTACCTTTTTAAAGGCCATGAAGCCAAGGCACAAAAGGATCCCAAAAGAGGCTAAAAGAACACTAGGATTAGAGAAATCCCCGAGGGTGACTAAGGTCGACCCATCGCTGATGATGCCTGAACCTTGAAGGCCTACGAATAAAATAAAGCCACCCAAACCAACCGATATAGCGGATCTTAAACCCTTTGGTATCGCGTTGACGATAATCATTCTTAAGGGGGTTAAGGTGAGAATCATAAAGAGGATGCCGTTAACCGTTAAAAGCATCATCGCTTCAATCCAACTGAAGTCCATGATGCCGCAGATGGTGTAGCTAAGGTAAGCGTTCATCCCCATCCCGGCACTTAACGCTAAGGGGTAATTAGCGATGAGTCCCATTAAAAGGCAACAGATAAAGGAAACTAAAGCGGTGGTGAAGAAGACCCCGCCGGAATTCATCCCGGTCGCGGACAAAAGTGATGCATTGATCGGTAAGATATAAATGATGGAAGCGAAGGTGACAAGGGCCCCAATGATTTCCCCTTTAAAGGTGGCTCCTCGTTCTTGAAAATGAAAAACCTTGTTAAAAAATTTCATAACGCTTCCCCTTTGAATATTTGAATAACAATTAAAAAATAGCGTTTTTGCAGATATTTTTGGATTTTTCCTTGAGAGATATGCACTGCTAAACCCTTTTTTAAAATTATCTAACTACCAAGATTATATCGGAATTATCAATAAATCGGTATCGGGCTTTTACTCGATATCATATAAAAGGTTGGCAATTCGCCAGGGGAGAAAGATTTCATCACGGAACTTCTTGATGTATTCCATATCGGGAGTTCTAAAACAGCTGTAGGAAAACCCGGTGTAATAATAGTCGAACGCTACATAAGCAGTATTTCCATACACGGCAATATTTAAATACCCGTGATAGAGTTCATTAAGTTGGTTTATCGCGCTTAAAACAGCCGGGTTTAATCTCTTCATCCCTTCGACTTCGTCATCGCTAAAAGCCTTATACTTTTCATTGAAAGCTAACGATTCTGACGTTACTTCAACTGGTAGTTCCTTCATATGTTTATAGGCCCAAATCTTCCCCCCCGTCTTTTAATCAATAAAGGGTGAGAAAAGCTTTTCGGGAAGGTAAAAATCATGTTGACCCCGTAAACGGCACCGATAACTAAGATAGTGACGTAGAGAACTAAGTTTTGCTCCATAACAACCAGCCCAACCACCAGCATCGCGTACCCCGCTGCCCCAAAACCGAAGCAAGGATGATAAAAAAACTGTTAAAAAGGCGGCTTTTCGTTGTTTTTAATGAGGTCAGGGACGAGCTGTTCTAATTTATTTATTTAGTAAATATTAAGGAATTTGAAAATTAGCCTTGATTAATAATTGGCTAATATAGTCTTAAAAAAGAAAAAAGTTATACAATGTCTAGCGTGTAAGCCATTCGATGCCCTGTGACTTTTTTCAAATTGTTAAGATGAATAGCCTACTTTTGGCGGTTTGCCAAAATTTTGCCCTTTTGCTAGCATAGGGCAGCTTACGGGCATAAGGAGGGACCTAAATGGAACGCAACAAATTTTTTGAAACGGCCAATCTTAAGAAACTCTTTTTCAAAGCCGCTATCCCTGGAGCCTTGGGGATGCTTTTTAGCGCGCTTTACCAATTGATCGATGGGATCTTCGTCAATTTCTATGTCGGGGAAACGGCTTTTGCCGCCGTTAATTTCTCTTTCCCCATCGTTTTTATGCTGTTCGGGATCAGCGATTTAATCGGGGTCGGGAGCAGCGTCATCATCGCGATTAAGCACGGGGAAGGAAACAGAAAAGAAGCCGATGAAATCTTCTCAACTTCCTTATTTTCAATCTTGATGGTGAACATTGTTTTAGGGATCATTTTCTATTTCAGTGCGAGGCCCTTACTAACGGCTTTAGGAGCGGAAGGGCAACTCTTAGAATATTCGGTTCAATATTTGGAAATATACGCGATAACTTTACCTTTGACGGGAGCGGTGTTTGCTTTGGATAACTACTTAAGAATCAGCGGTTTCGTCAAATATAGTATGGCGGTCAATATCGCCTTATCGCTCTATATTGTTCTGTTTGATTACCTTTTCTTAGGGGTCTTTAAGATGGGAATGATTGGGGCACCGATCGTTTCGTGTTCCGGTTGCTTCATCATGACCCTCGTATCCTTTATTCCTTTTATATTTAAGAAAACTTATTTACGGTTTGGAAAGATTCATTTCCATAAAGAATATATTTTTAGAGTCTTTAAAAGCGGAACTCCAAACTTCTTAAGTAACATCAGCTATCGGCTTAGTGCGGTTATCTTTAACGTTTTCCTTTTAGCGTTAGGCGGGGAAAAAGCGGTAGCGGTCTTCGGGGTCATCATGTATTTCGATAGTTTCGTCCAACCTTTGATGTACGGGATGTGTGATGCTGTGCAGCCCGCTATCGGGTACCACTATGGAGCGAAGAACTATAAGAAAGTCCGTTCTTTAAATAAGATGTGCTTTATCAGCAGTTTGGTTCTTTGCATCATCAGTTTCTTCATCGCTTTCTTCTTCGGAGGCCAATTCTCGATGCTTTTCTTAGATTACACCGATACCGCTTTAATCAGCTTAGCGGCTCACGCTTTAATGGTCACGAGCTTCGTCTATTTTATCAAATGGATTCCTTACGCTTCTCAAAGCTTCTTTAACGCCGTGGAAAAGCCGTTACTCAGCACTATCCTCACCCTTATGTGGGGCTTAGGTTTCCCGATGTTGTTCTTGCCTTTAGTCTACGTTATGGACCTTGACGGCATCTGGATCAATAACCCTTTAGCGAACGTTTTAGCTGCTATTCTCGCTATCGGGTTCATGGTTCTCGTCTACAAAAAATACGTGGGAAAAGAAAACATTGTAAATTTCGAAGAAAAAGAAGAACAAAAGGCTTCTTAATCTCTTGTTAACTTTTTATAGTTTTGTAGAATAGAGGCATGAATGAATTAGTGCTTCTTAATACGAGGCTGAGGATGTATTCAGCCCAAATCTTCCGCTTGGAAATTAAACGGGACAAGGAAAACTTTTTAGATAAGGGAACCTTCTTTTGCCCGAAAAAAAACCTTGCTTTAAATGGTGATTTTTCTCCCGAAATTAATGGAACTATTGTCACTGTTAAAGCGGGAAACATTACGATCACCTATGACTATACAAAAAAGGATTTTTCCTCTTTAGTCGTTAAAGAAAACGATGAAATAATCTTCTATGGAAAACCGGATATCCACGGCAAATCCCCCTTAAATGATGGGGAATTACCGGCTCCAAGTGATACTCCGAAAGTTTTCGCTATCTATGATAACCCAGCGATGTTACTGCCTCAACAAGGCTATAAAAAGGGGAAGGGGAAAGTGAAAGTTTTAAAGAATAGGCATGACGTCTATCTCTTATTCTGCAATAACGACCCCATCCTTTTAAGAAAGCTCTACATCACTCTCACTGGCCCCACTGAAATGGTACCGCTTAAGAGCTTCGGTCTCTGGGATAGTAAGTACTTTGAATATACCGATGAATCGATTGAAGAAGAACTCGATAACTTTAAGAAGTACAGCCTCCCAATCGATAACTTCGTCATCGATACCGATTGGCGGAAACCGAGCAAGAAAAATGGCGCCGGTTACGGAATTAACAAGAAAGATTTCCCTAATCTCTATAAAACTCTAAATAATCTCCATAAACACGATTTAACGGTCACTTTTAATGATCACCCCGAACCTGTGGAAGGCTGCGAGACCGCTTTTAGTGAGAAAGAAGTCGCTTACCGTTCTTATCACCTAAAGAAGCTCTTAAATATGGGTCTCGACTATTGGTGGTATGACCGGAACTGGTGGACTAAACTTAAGAGTCCCAGTAAAGACATCAACCCGGAAAGCATTGGGATGTATCTCTATGACGACATCGCGAAGCAAGTGAATAAAGCGATGGAGAAGTATGAACTCGGTTATGAAAAGCGTCCCCTCATCATGGCCAATATCGATGATATTAGAAATGGCACCTACGTTAAAATCCATAACACCGCTAGTCACCGGTATAGCTTGCAGTGGACCGGGGATACGTGGATGACGACGGATAGCCTTCATCAAGAATTTAGAAATATGTTAAAAGCCGGGAATAACGGCATCACCTACTATAGTAGTGACTTAACCGGTCACATGGGGGACGGGGATTTAGATCTCTATCTTAGATGGATTGAATACGGAACCTTCTCCCCAATCTTTAGGCTTCACTCCACGAAAGGGCAAAAGAGATACCGGCAACCCTGGTACTATGGGGATGAAGCGGTAGAAGTTACCCGTAATTACCTTAATCTCCGTTATCGACTTTTACCCTTATTCTATTCTTTAGCCCATGAAAACTATCTGGCCGGCGTCCCAATGGTGAGGAGCCTCGACTACTACAGCCATATTAAGCGGGATGATGAAGCCTTCTTAGGCGACCATCTTCTCTTTGCGTTAGTCAAACCAGAAGAATGGAATTTCTTGATGGAAAAAGAGGCATTCATTGGGAAAGTTAAAGCTTCTTTCTATTTAAATGAAAACTTAGAAGGGGAACCGGTTAAGACTAAGACTTATCACGATATTAACTTTGATTGGCCGAAGAATTCTCCTTGCCCGAGGCTCTTTAAGAATGAACATTGGTCAGCAAAATTCGTGACCAAAATCAAAGCCCCCAATGTCACCGATAAAGAGATCCGCCTCGCTGTCGGAGCGGACGATGGAATCCGGGTTTATCTCGATAACGTCTTAATTATCGACGATTGGCATAACAAAGCCTTTAGCATCGATGATGGACCAATCCTTGAACCTAATTCCGCCCATGATTTAGTCATCGAATATTATCAAGGGGCCGGTGGAGCCGGTCTTAAGACCTTCTTTAAGCTCACCCCC
>UQOB01000029.1 GCA_900542595.1 uncultured Mollicutes bacterium
CGGACCGAATTCAGAGATCATCCGATCATAGTAATACGGGAGGAATTGACCGCTGTCGTCCCGGCTGAAGCCCATCGTAAGTTGGGTGAGGTCGTTGGTTCCGAAGCTGAAGAATTCGGCTTCTTTCGCGATATCACCAGCTCTTAAGCAAGCTCTTGGGATTTCAATCATCGTACCGACGTGGTAGACGAGCTTATGTCCTTCTTTGGCCATTTCTTCTTCGACCGCCGCTTTAACAATGGAAGCCGCGAAATGGAATTCCTTAAGTTCACCAGCGAGCGGGATCATGATTTCGGGTTCGATATCGTGTCCGAGTTCTTTGCTGGCTTTTAAGGCCGCTTGAATGATAGCGGTGGCTTGCATCTTATAGATTTCCGGGTAAGCAACACAGAGACGGACGCCCCGGAAGCCCATCATCGGGTTGGCTTGATGGAGTTGGTTGATTCTGTCTTTGACTTTTTCAACCGTCACATTAAGTTGCTTCGCAATCGCTTCAATCTTCGCTTCTTCATGGATTTCCGGTAAGAATTCATGGAGCGGCGGATCTAATAAACGGATACAGACGTGGCTGTCGGGGTTGGCCATATACATCGCATAGAAGTCGCCAACTTGGTACGGCCGGAGTCTTTCGAGAGCTTCGGTTCTTTGTTCGGTGCTATCGCTTAAGATCATCGCTCTCATGTTGAGAATTCTGTCATCGGCGAAGAACATCCGTTCGGTCCGGCAAAGGCCGATACCTTCCGCGCCGAACTTTCTCGCATTTTCGGCATCGAGCGGGGTGTTGCAGTTTGCTCTGATCTTGAGCCTACGATATTTGTCAGCCCAGCTCATAAGCCGTCCGAAGTCACCGCTTAAGTTCGCATCGACGAACTTGACGGTTCCTTCATAGACGCAACCGGTGTTGCCATCGACACTGACAACATCGTTTTCGGTATAGACTTTGTCACCGATTGTTAAAGTCTTCTTTTCTTCATTGATGATGGCATCGGTGCAACCGACGGTGCAGCATTTGCCCATGGATCTCGCGACGACAGCCGCGTGGCTGGTCATACCGCCTCTCCAGGTGATGATGGCTTCCGCGTTGACCATCCCGATGATGTCTTCAGGGGAGGTTTCGGCTCTGGCTAAGACGACTTTGATCTTCTTATCGTGGAGTTCTTTCGCTTCTTCAGCGGTGAAGACGAGCCGGCCACTTCCCGCGCCCGGAGACGCCGGAAGACCCTTGAGGATCGGAGTGTGTTTCTTTAAATCTTCAGTATCGAAGGTCGGGTGGAGAAGGTCATTTAAGGCTTTCGGTTCAACCCGTAAGCAAGCTTCTTTTTCATCGATTAAACCTTCATCGACTAAGTCGCAGGCGATCTTTAAAGCCGCTCTCGCAGTCCGTTTGCCGTTTCTGGTTTGTAAGAAATAGAGCTTACCTTTTTCAATGGTGTACTCCATGTCTTGCATATCTTTGAAGTAGTTTTCCATCCGTTTGATGGTTTCGATGAATTGTTCATAAACCTTCGGCATCCGGTTCTTAAGTTCATCGATGTGGAGAGGAGTTCTGACCCCCGCGACGACGTCTTCGCCTTGCGCGTTCGGTAAGAATTCCGCATAGATCTTGTTTTCACCGGTGGAGGGGTTACGGGAGAAAGCGACACCAGTGCCGCAGTCTTCACCCATGTTACCGAAGACCATCGATTGAACGTTGACAGCGGTGCCCCATTCGTAGGGGATGCCATTCATTTGCCGATAGACGTTCGCTCTTTCGTTGTCCCAGCTCCGGAAGACGGCCGCGACCGCTTCTCTAAGTTGGCTATAAGGATCAGTCGGGAAGTCTTCCCCGAAGACGCTCTTATAATAGGCTTTGTATTTATTGACCAAGTCTTTGAGTTCATCAGTGGTGACTTCGGTGTCGAGCTTATAGCCCTTGGAAGCCTTTAAATCATCGAGCATCCGGTCCATATCGGTTCTCGGATGGCCTTTAGCGATGTTGGTGAACATCAAGATGAACCGCCGATAGCTGTCATAAGCAAATCTGGGGTTGTTGGTCGCTTTGGCTAAAGCTTCGACCGTGGTGTCGTTGAGACCGAGGTTAAGGATGGTATCCATCATCCCCGGCATGGAGATACGAGCGCCGCTACGGACGGAAACCAATAAAGGCATTCCTGTGCCGCCGAATTCTTTGCCGACTTCTTTTTCAACCATGTGAATGTGTTTGACAATATCATCCCAGACATAATCCGGAATCTTCTTGCCGTTTTGATAATAAAGAGTGCAAGCAGCAGTGGTAATGGTGAAACCAGCCGGAATATTGATACCAGCGGCCGTCATTTCTGCTAGACCTGCGCCCTTTCCTCCGAGAAGATCTTTGCCAAGGCGTGCCTTGTGCGCTTCTTCGAAGGAATAGACGTACTTCTTTTCTGCCATGTTTTCCTCCAATAAAGTTACGTATGAGGGTAAAAAACCCACCTGTTAGATAATATCACTCTTCGTTTATTCTTTGAATAAAAAAGCATGGCAAGATTTAAAAGCTAATCACATGTTTTTTCTTCTTTTGGGGTTTAAAACCGTGTTTTTCTTGTTAAAGTTATAGGCACTAGGAGCATTTATGGAACCTTTATTCTTAACCATGGACTTCGGAACGCAGAGCGTGCGGGTCGGTCTTTTTAATAAAAAAGGCGAGGAAGTTGCCATGGAAAAAGAGAAATATAATCCCCCTTATTTCTCAACTTTACCGAACTATGCTGAACAAAATCCTGATGTTTATTTTGAATCATTCGCGAAAGCCGCTAAACGCTTAAAAGAAAAGCATGGAGAAGATTTTTCAAGGGTCGTTGGAGCTGGCCTTTCTTGCTTTAGAGATTCCTCCGTTCTTTTAGATAAAGACCGGAAAGTCGTGAGGCCTATAATCTTGTGGCTCGACCAACGGATGGCGGATTGCCGGAAACCCTTGCCTCTTCTTTCCAGAATCGCTTTTAAGATTGTGGGAATGAAGAACACCGTCATTTTCAACCGTAAAAGATCAATGGCCAACTGGATCAAAGAAAATGAACCAGAAAATTGGGCGAAAGTTGATAAATTTATCGCAATATCGACGTATATCACGTATCTTTTAACCGGAAATTTAGTTGACTGCGCTTCCAATTACGGTGGCCATTACCCGATTAATTTTAAGAAACGGCAATGGTATAAGAACCCGATGAAGCACTTAAAAGGGCAGATTTTCGGGATTGAAAAACGAATGCTCTGTGACCTTGTAAAAGAGGGAAGTGTCTTAGGAACTATCAGTAAAGAAGCCAGCGAAAAAACCGGCTTACCGGAAGGTTTAAAGCTGTACGCTTGTGGAAGCGATAAGAGCTGTGAAACTTTAGGCTTGGGAGTGTTGAATGATAGGGTAGCCGCGATAAGCTACGGCACCGCATCTACAGTCGAAACCACGAGAAAACGTTACACCGAATCGGAACCCTTCTTGCCTGGTTACGCCTCATGTTTACCGGAATATTACAACATGGATATCCAGGTTTATCGTGGTTATTGGATGATTAACTGGTTCATCAATGAATTCGGCGGTAAAGCCAATGGTGTCGGGGTGACCGATGTGTCCGCGGATATCTTTGATAAAAAGTTAAGCCAAGTCCCGCCGGGTTGCGATGGCTTAGTCCTGCAACCTTACTGGGGACCATCCCTTTCTCGTCCTCTAGCGAAAGGGGCGATTATCGGTTTCAGCGATAGCATTACCCAAGAACACTTCTACCGGGCGATTATCGAAGGTATCGCGTACGCTCTTCGGGAAGGCTTAGAACATTTTGAAAAGAAAATTAAGCATGGTATTTATAACCTTAGAATCTCCGGTGGAGGTTCGAGCAGCGAAGAAATTTGCCAGATTACCGCTGATATTTTTGATAGACCTGTCCAAAAAGTTCAGACTTCCGAAACCTCATCTTTAGGAGCCGCTATCGCGGGTTTCTTAGCCTGCGGAGAATTTAAAACGCCCGAAGAAGCGGTGGAAGCGATGGTCCACCCGGGGAAGGTGTTTACCCCCAATAAAGAGGTCAGCGAAAAGTATCACTATTTATACAAACACGCTTACCTTGAACTCTACCCACGGTTGAAGGGAATTTATTCCAACATCAAACGTTTCAACGTCAACGAAGAAAAGGAACGGTGGAAGAAACAAAAGTAGAGGACAACCCTTATAGGGTTTGTGATAAGATACAAAGGCTATGAAGAACTTAGTTTTATATCAATCCAAAACCGGCAATACCAAAAAATATGCGGAAGATATCGCAAAAGCCATCAACGCGGATATTTATCCTCTCAAAAGATTCCGGATTAAAAAGGTCAGAAATTATGACAACATCATTTTCGGTGGCTGGGTCATGGGTGGTAACATCCAAGGGCTCAACAAATTTTTAGCCGATTATGAGTTGTACATGAAAGACAAAAATGTCATCGTTTTCAGTGTTGGGATGAGTTATCCCAATCAACAAGGAAGAGAAGAACTCATCAGTCAAAATCTCTTAGATTTATATCACGTTCGGTTCTATCAATTCCGGGGTTCTTTCGACATCAATAAGTTGAAATTCCCCTATAGTTGGGCGATGAAACGGTCGATTGGCATGATGGCTAATGACCCCGAACAAGCCGCTAATTATGAACAGCTCCAAAAGATTTATGACCATCCGATTGAATTCTATGACCAAGCCAAAGTCGATAAGGTCATTTCGGTGATTAAGAGCCTAGAAGCGCAAGAGAATAAGGCGAGCGAAGCATGAAACTGATTGTCGGGCTTGGGAATCCAGGCCGAGAATATGAAGAAACCCGTCACAATGCCGGGTTTCAAGTCCTCGATTTATTCGCGGACCGCTTTGGTTTAACCTTCGATAAAGAAGGCTTTAAAAGCGTTTATATAAAAATTAATCGGCTTTTTGACGAGGATAATGTAATTTTACTAAAACCTCAAACCTACATGAATAATAGCGGGGAAGCGGTTGGAGAATTCAGCCGTTACTTTAAAATTCCGGTCGAAGATATCCTCGTCGTCTATGACGAAATGAGTTTAGCTCCCGGGATGTTTAGATTAAAACCGGGCGGTTCTTCCGCTGGCCATAAAGGTATCCAAAGCATTATCAACCACTTAGGGACCGATAAGATTAAGAGGCTGAAAGTGGGAATCGGGGAACCCGCGAAAGGGGAAGCGGTCGACTTTGTGTTAGGAAAACCTAAAGGCGACGAAAAAGAACGTTTCCAAAAAGCGATTGAAACATCGGTCGAGATCTTGATTGATTATTTAAAAGACGGCTTCGAAGCAGCGATGAATAAATTTAATCAAAAAGGAAAGGAGAACTAAGCACGTTACTGACCGATCTTCTTGATACTGAACAACTGCAAGATAAGATTAAGTCTTCCAAGAAGAGCTTAATCCTCAATAGTCCGATTGCAGCTGCTTTCTTTTATCTTGTTCTCTTTAAGAAGAATCCGGGCAAGTATACCTTAGTTCTTGAAAACCAATATAGCGCTCAACGGGTCTATGAGTTTCTTTTATCTTTTTTAACGGAAGATGAAGTGATTTTTTATCCCGCTGATGAATTGCTTAAAGCGGAAACCATTGCTTCTTCGCAAGAATTGGTCTCGCAACGTCTCTATGCCTTAGGAAAATTAATTGAAGATAAACCGAGAATTTTAGTCACTCATCCGAGCGCCCTTCTCCGTTATTTACCCGCTCCTGAAACCTTTAAAGATGCCATCATCCATTTAAAACCCGGTGACCACATCACTTTAGAAGAGATGAAGGCCAAATTAACGAGATTAGGTTATAAGAGAGTTAACAAAATTGATCAGTCTCTCCAGTTCGCTATCCGGGGTGACATCGTCGATATCTTCAGCGTCAATGAAACCAATCCCATTCGGATTGAGTTCTTTGATGATGAAGTAGAATCAATCAGAAACTTTAAGATTGAAACTCAAAGCTCCTTTGAAAAACGAGATGAGGTTTTAATTCTTCCCGCCGATGAAATTGTCTTAACGCCGGAGCAAGAAAATAACTTATTAATTGAAGCTCAAAACGCAATATCTCAGCAAAAGTCCTATCTTTTGGAAGATAAACAGGAAATTTTGGAAAGCACAGTCCTTAACGATATCAGCGATATTCTCGATTATAATTTTAAACCGATCTCTTATAAGTACCTCTCTTTCATTGAAAAAGAACCTTATAACGTCCTTTCCTACTTTCCACATTCTTTAACCTTAGTTGTGGGCAAAACTGCCTTCTATAACAACTGCCAACACCTCTTTGAAGAAGCGGAACTTTATTATTTAGAACTTTTTAAACAAGGCCTCCTTTTAAGAGGCCTGCATCAATATTTAGACCCGGATGAAGCTTTGGGCAGCACTTCTAAAGTCATCTATTCTGAACCTTTCTTCATCAGTGAAAGCGACGAACAATTCACTGTCCAAGATATCAACATCATGGCGACCGGGATGGCCAGTTTAAAGCCTACTCTCGAGAGCTATTTATCAACGGAAAACAAGGTAGTGCTTGCCCTCTTTGATAAGCACCAAAAAGAAATCGTTATTAATTTTCTTAAAGAGAACAACCTGAGTTATGAGGAAGTTTCAGGTCTCACTTTACCGGAGGGAAAATTAGGGATTACCGACCTCAATATGACGGAAGGTTTCTCTTTACCAAGCTTAAAAATTACCTATTTAACGCCAAAAGAATTGTTCGGCCGAAGAAAACAAAATTCCCGCTTCTCGGCGAGGTTTAAGAACGCCACAATTTTAAGAAGTTACGAAGAATTAAATCCTGGGGATTACGTCGTCCATGAATATAAAGGCATCGGGCAATTTTTAACGATTACGACGTTAAACACTAATGGAATCAATCGGGATTATTTAAAGTTGCTCTATAAAAACAATGAGATTCTCTATGTTCCCTTAGAACAATTTAGATTAGTTAGAAAATATGCCGGGAGAGAAGGAGCGGCCCCCAGGCTATCCAGTTTATCCACGAACGGATGGACGAAAACCAAACAAAAGATTCAAGAGAAGATCGACGATTTAGCGGACAGGTTGCTCGCTCTTTACCGTGACCGCTTACATCGGCCGGGTTTCGCTTTCCCAAAAGACGATGAACTACAAAAAGAATTTGAAGCCTCTTTCCCATACCTCTTAACCGATGACCAAGAAAATGCTTTGAATGATATTAAGAAAGATATGGAAGAGCCGTACGCGATGGACAGGCTCCTCTGCGGGGATGTCGGGTTTTGGAAAAACGGAAGTGGCCTTTGAAGCGGCTTTTAAAGCCTTAGAAGCTGGGAAACAAGTTTGTTTACTTTGCCCAACGACTCTTCTTGCTAAACAGCATTACGAAGTTGCCTTAGAACGGTTCAATGGTTACGGCATTAATATTGCTCTCTTCACCAGATTAGTTAAACCTTCCCTCTTAAAAGAACAACTGGAAGAGCTCAAAGAAGGGAAAATCCATTTCGCGATTGGAACCCACAAACTTTTAGGTAAGAAAGTGGCGTTTAAAGACCTCGGTTTATTGATTGTCGACGAAGAGCAAAGATTTGGAGTTGAGCAGAAAGAAACAATCAAAGAAATTAAACGGGACGTCGATGTACTAACTTTATCAGCGACTCCGATTCCAAGAACCCTCCAGATGTCCTTAGTCGGCTTAAGAGGCTTATCCGAAATCAATACCGCTCCCCAAGGAAGAATGCCGATTCAAACTTATGTTACTCCCTATAAAGAAAGCGTGGTTGAAGAATTGATTGGCCGAGAAGTTAAAAGAGGCGGACAAGTCTATTACATTCATAACCGCATCGACTCCATTTACGGTGTAGCGGAACGTTTGGAACGTCATCTCCCTAATATAAAAGTAGGGGTGGTCCATGGTCAGATGGAAAAAGAAGATATGGAACAAGTGATGGAAAGTTTCTATGATGGTGATATCAATGTCTTAGTGGCTACTTCCATCATTGAAAACGGTATCGATGTGCCGAACGCTAATATGTTGATCGTGGAAAATGCTGATCGCTTCGGACTTTCTCAACTTTACCAAATCAAAGGTCGAGTTGGTCGGTCTGATAAAATCGCCTATGCCTATTTAACGTATAATCCCAATAAACGGATGGAAGAAGATGCAGTAAAACGTCTTAAAGCTATCCAAGAATTCGCCCAGCTTGGAAGCGGTTATAAGATTGCTCAAAGAGACTTAATGATCAGAGGGGCCGGGGATATTTTAGGGCCGGAACAAGCCGGTTTTATCGATACCGTCGGCCTTGATTTATACCTCAAGATGCTGAGGGAAGCCATGGATGAACGGCAAGGAAAGAGCGAAGCCAAACCCATCCGAAGAAATCCGATGCTCGCCCTCAACGCTTATATCCCGGAAGACTACGCTATACATAGCGACAAAATTGAGATGTACCAAGAAATTGAAAACATCGAGAATGAAAAAAAGTTCGATGAATATGTTTCCCACGTCAAGGATTTAAATGGTCCGCTTCCCACCCCGTTTAAGTTATTGATTCAAAAGAAGAAAATTGACTTACTTTTAGAGAACGAAGAATTCGGTAGCATCACCGATTACCAGACCTTCATCGTCCTCTATCTTTCCGAGAAATTTAATTCTGTTAAATCGGCTGGAATTGTCCTCGCGGAAGCTCTTGGAAAGTACCTCAAAAAGATCAAAGCGGGCTATGACGGAAAACAGCTTCGGCTTCAAATTGAAAAGAGCAACGATTGGGTCGACCAATTAGAGGACATCATCCGAAAGATTCACAATACATATCTCGCGCACGTGAATAGTAATTTGTGATAGACTTTTATTGATGAGATTAGACAAGTTTCTCAAAGTAACGAGACTGATAAAAAGACGAGGTGTCGCCAAAGATTTATGCGTAGCGGGCCTTGTGAAAGTCAACGGTAAAGTGGCTAAACCCATGCATGAAGTCAACGTCGGTGATTTGCTTGAATTAACGATTGGAAGACGCATTATCGTTGCAAAAGTCAAGGATATTAAAGAATATTGCAAAAAAGAAGAAATCGAGAATCTCTATGAAATCGTCTCCACGACGACCCTAAGTGAAGGAGGGGTGCAAGATGAAAATGATTGATTACACGTTCGGAAAAAATAATACCTATCTCGTAGCGGTCAGCTATGGACCAGACTCAATGGCCCTTCTCGATATGATGCAGAAGAGCGATGTTAAACCGATTGTTTGCTTTGTTAATTACCACACCGGTTCTTTCACCGATAAAGCGCAAGAGATGCTCTTTGAATACTGTAGAAAGCACGAACTTACCTTAGAAATCTGCGATTCCAATGATTACGACCAAAATGGAAAATTCAGCGATTTTGAAAACTGGTCGAGAGTCATCCGTTATGACTTCTTTCACAAGATGTTTGAAAAATATAACGCGGCGGCTATCTTCATTGCTCACCAACAAGACGACGTCATTGAAAACTATCTGACCATGAAGCAAAAAGGCATCAAAGCTACCCGGTACGGTTGGAATAAGATCAGCGAAGTGGAAGGGATGATTGTTGTTAGGCCCTTACTTCACTACACTCATGATGATTTGATTGAGTATTGCCAAGTTAATGGGGTTCCTTACTCCGTTGATGTCAGTAAGTTCGAAGACGATAATCAACGTTCAGCGATAAGACGAAACATCGTCAGTAAATTAAACGAAGTTGAACGTGACCAAATTATCAGCGAGATGGAAAAGACGCAAGTTGAGATGAAAGGTTTAATCAAATCGGTCGACCAAACTGTCGATATCGAAAACGAATTAGAAATTAGGCCATTAATCGCCTTAAATGACGGAGCATATGCGGAAACCATCATTAACTTCGTCAATGAAAAGAGCCCAAAACACATCACTATCACCCCAAAAATCCTCAAAGAAATCCGAGCGATGTGTTTAGACCGAAGACCGATTATGACGCTTAAACTCCAAGGCAATTGTTACTTGGTTAAAGAATATGACATCCTCTCCCTCGATACTGATGGTCTTGGAATGCCTTATTCCTACACCTTAGAGAAACCTGGAAAACTTAAGACCGAGGTCTTCGATCTCGACTTCTCGATGGGAGCGGAAGACCGAAATATCCATGACTATGACTACCCGATCACTATCCGAAGTGCGTTACCCCTCGACGTCACAACCTTCGGTGGCTACTTAGTCTCGGTGAGAAAAATGCTCATGGCCAGCGGCATGCCGAGAAAACTCTTAAAAGTGTGGCCGGTTTTCTTAAATAAAGATAAGAAAATTATCTACATTCCCCGCTACAAAAAGAACTTCCAAGAGTACCATACTTCCGTTTTAAAAATAAACGTGACAAATTTAGAAAAATGAGTAATGTATAGGGGCGCTCATCCTATTACATAGGATTTCGCCTCTCAATATAACGTGAAATCAGCTGCTTAGAAGCGATTTCAAAACCACGAATAAGGAGACTTAGATGAACGATAAAAATACACGCAAACGCAGCCCGTGGAGCATGTTCATTCCGTACTTGCTCATCGGCTTAGTCATCATTTTCATCGTCTACTGGGCCATCAGCAGTTTTGGAAATCAAACCACCACCTGGCAACTCGGTAGAGTCGATGCTTACTTAGGGTATGAAACAACCTTAAGACAAGAAAATAACCAAACGGTGGTCGATGAAAAAATCACCGCGACGGAAGATAGTTACTATATCCCGGGTTATGCCGAAAGCACCTCCTACACGACGACCACCATCAGTGGTTCGGCTTATCGGTTCAATCGAGCGGATCCCGCTCACCCGATTTCCACGAGTTTTAACTTCGTGATTACGATTAGTAACGCTCAATGGCAAAACCCCTTTGAAGCCTTTGTTTATGGGGAAGACGGAACGCCAATCAAATATGAACACGCTTCCTATTCCTCACTTTTTAAAGCCAAACAAGAAGAATGGAACAACGATCCCTGGATCACCCAAAATATCGGTATCGCCGGTGGCGGCCAAGTGCAAGACGCTTTCGCGGTCAGTTGGTGGGATACTTGGGGTCCAACCATCATTTATATCGTTCTCATCGTCGGTATCGGCTTCTTCTTAATCTCGATGCTTAACCGGTCGGTCAGCGGATCAAATCGGCAAGCGATGGACTTCAATAAGAGCCCAGCCAGACGAGAAGACGCGAGTAAGATTCGGTTTACCGATGTCGCGGGTTGCGACGAAGAAAAAGCCGAAATGGAAGAGCTCGTCGAATACTTAAAAGAACCGAAGAAATATTCCCAATATGGGGCACGGCTCCCGAAAGGTGTCCTTTTAATCGGGCCGCCTGGAACTGGTAAAACCCTCTTAGCGAAAGCGGTCGCCGGGGAAGCTGGCGTTCCGTTCTATAGCATCAGCGGTTCGGACTTCGTCGAAATGTTCGTCGGGGTCGGGGCTGGCCGGGTGAGAGACCTCTTTAAGAAAGCTAAACAGACCGCTCCATGTATCATCTTCATCGATGAAATCGATGCGGTCGGGCGGCAAAGAGGAGCTGGTCTCGGTGGCGGTAACGATGAACGTGAACAAACCCTCAACCAATTGCTCGTCGAAATGGACGGCTTCGATTATAACGCTGGTATCCTTGTCATCGCGGCGACTAACCGGGATGACGTCCTCGATCCCGCTCTCTTACGGCCAGGTCGGTTCGACCGAATTATTACGGTTAGTTTACCCGATAAAGTTGGTAGAGAAGCCATCTTCAAAGTCCACGCGAGAAATAAGAAGATTGACCCGAAAGTCGACTTCAAATCCTTAGCGACCAGAACTGTTGGCTTCAGCGGAGCGGATATCGAAAACATCCTCAACGAAGCCGCTATCTTAGCGGTCAGGTTCCATAAAGATTGTGTCGGAATGGCGGAAATCGATGAAGCCATTGACCGAAGAATCGCAGGGCCTGCTAAGAGTGGACGGGGGATGAATGAAAAAGAAAGACGACAAGTCGCCTATCACGAAAGTGGACACGCGGTTATCGGGCTTTATCTCCCACATTCGGAAAAAGTCCAAAAGATTACGATTATTCCTCGTGGTCAAACCGGTGGTCACGTCTTAATGACACCGGAAGATGATCGTTTCTTACTTACGAGAAATGAACTTCTCGCGGAAATTACCGGTCTCTTAGGTGGGCGGTCAAGCGAAGAACTCTTCTTCGATGACATCTCCACCGGTGCCGAAAACGACATCCAAAGAGCCACCCAAATCGCGAGAAGCATGGTCACCAACTACGGGATGAGTGAACTCGGTCCGATCCAATATGAAAGAAGCAATACTTCTGTCTTCTTAGGACGGGATTACACCGATACCACCAAGAATTTCTCGACCCAAGTCGCTTATGAAATCGATAAAGCGGTCCGGGAAATTGTGGAAACGGCTCACCAAAAAGCTCTCGCCCTTCTCCGTGAACATAAAGCGGAAGTGGACTTGATCGCTAATACCTTATTAGAGAAAGAAACCATCACCGCGGAAGAAATCGATGCCTTAATCAAGACCGGGAAACTCCCAGGCGCGAATGGGCCGACCCTCGATAAGGAAGAAGAAAAGGCTGAACAAGAAGCAATCGCGGAAGTGAAGAAAGAAGAAGCTGCCGAAACGAAAGCTCCGGAAGAGCCTAAAAAAGAAGACGAAGTCAAAAAGGACTAAGTCAGCTTCTTAGAAGAATAATTAAGGTTAGATTGCGTTAAGTGATCTAACCTTTTTCTTTGGCTTATTTCTCTCGCTTTTCAGTATAATTGTGAGGCATGAAAGAGATTAAAGGAATCAAGTTAGATGGAAGAGTGCTGCTCGCTCCGATGGCGGGCGTGACGTTCCTTCCTTACCGGGAATTTATGAAACCCTTTGGGGTGGCGATGTCGTTCAGTGAAATGATTTCCGATATGGGGCTCTGTTATGGAAATAAGGAAACGTTTACTTACCTTAAAACCTCTCAGAAAGATAAGCCAGTCGCTCTTCAATTATTCGGGCACGATGTCAATTACACCAAGAAAGCTATCATGATTTTAGAAGAGCAAGCCGATTACAACATGCTCGATTTAAACTTCGGTTGTCCGGTTCCAAAAGTCACCAAAACTGGAGCGGGTTCCGCTTGGCTTAAGCATCCCTCTGACCTCTATTTCTATGTTCGTGAAATCGTTAAAGTCTCCCATAAACCGGTCAGCTGTAAGATTCGTTTAGGTTGGGATAGTCAACATATTAACTTCAAAGAAGTTTCAAAACTCTTAGAAGAAGCAGGGGCTTCCCTTTTAACCATCCACGGAAGAACAACCTCCGAACTATATCGTGGGAAAGCTCATTACGATTTACTTAAGGACTTCGGGGATAGCCTCAATATTCCTCTTGCGATATCCGGGGACATCTATGACCCCGCTTTCGCGGTTGAGATGATGAATTACACGAAAGCCAGTTACATCATGGTCGCAAGAGGCGGTATCGGAAACCCTGTTCTCATCTCTAATATAAATAGGATATTAAATGGTGAACCTTTGCTACCCTCATATGACAAAAAACAACAAGCGGAAGCGGCTTTAAAACTCTTAGAAATGATGGAAAACTATTACCAAAATGAACGGAAAACCGTCAGTATTTCAAGAGGATTACTTCCACATTTCTTCACCGGGTTCAAGGGATACCACGCATTAAGAGACGAATTGATTAAATCTTCAATATCCCTAGCAAATCTTCAGTCTTTTTTACGTAATTTAATTAATGAATAATTGACGCTTTTTCTTTAGAGAAAAAAGTTTTAATTAGTATATTGACTATCTTTTTTATTTGATTAAGATTACTAACGCAAACGATAGTTCGTTAACTTACTTTTAAAAATTATGATCAACAAGTCCGTATCCTTCTTTGGAGCGATCAGAACATGCTCCAACATCCTCAAAAAGAACTTAGATGCCCTTTGCGAGGAGCATTTTAAAGTCAAAATCACCGGTATTGAGATGATTGTCCTCTCCTACTGCTTAGATAGGAAAGGTAAACCGATCGTCAGTAACACGATCCGGGATTTAACGAAAGTTAGTAAAGCCACGATGTCACAAACGCTTACATCGCTGGTCAACAAAGGCTTATTATGGATGAGGTGTTCGCAGACCGATCACCGGACCAAGAACATCTATTTAACCCCAAGAGGCATCAAGGTGACGGAAACCTTAGAAAACTTCGTAAAAGAAACAAGAAAAGCCTTCGAAGAAGGGATCAGTCAAGAAGAAAAAGAAGTGACCCTTCGAGTGTTGAAGAAAATGCAAGATAACGCGGAAGCATTAGTAAAGAAAGAAACCGAGAAATGATATGAAAAAAGAAGAAACTGTTACCTTTACCCACCAAGACGCTAACGAAAAATACGATGAAAAGGGCAATATTATCTACAAAGATAAATTGTTCTCGACCATCCATAAACTCAATCAAAATCTTGGCCATTACAAAAAAGACCTATTTTTAACTTGGTTATTCGTCGCTCTCGAAACCTTGTGTGAAATTTTAATTCCTTTCATCATGCAGTACTTGATTGATGAAATTAACGTTCAAAATGGTTTACCGAATTTAACCAACGTCGCTCTTTGGGCCTTATTAATGCTCTTCTTAGCGGTCTGCGGCGTCGTGTTTGGTATCTTAGCCGGTTATTGGGCCGCTAGCTGTAGTAGCGGCTTAGGCCATAACCTCAGGAAGAATATGTATTACCACATCCAGGATTTTTCCTTCTATAACATCGATAAATTCTCATCTTCTTCCATCGTGACCCGGATGACCACCGACGTCACTAACGTCCAATTTGCTTACCAAATGACCATCAGAGCCTTGCTTAGAGCCCCGATGCTTATGATCTTCGCTTTGATCATGAGCTTCATCTCGTCTTGGCAATTGGCTTTCGTCTTCTTAGCCATCATTCCGTTCATCGGTATTTGCCTTATCCTCTTAGCGAATAAAGCTCACCCATACTTCATTAAAATCTTTAGAAAGTACGATGACTTAAATGAAGATGTCCAAGAAAACGTCACCGGTATCAGAACCGTTAAAGCTTTTGGACGGCAGCAACAACAGATTGAAAAATTCGAAGGTTCTTCGAGTTTCATCTATCGGATGTTTATCAAGGTTGAAAGACTTTTAGCTTTGAACGCTCCGATCATGAGCGTTGCTTCTTATGCTACGATGTTAATCATCTGTTACGTCGGGGCGGTCCTTATCACGACCGGTGTTAGCCCGGCTAACCAAGT
>UQOB01000030.1 GCA_900542595.1 uncultured Mollicutes bacterium
GATACAGATTATAAGACTTATATAAGGCAGGGAGAAGGTCTTAGGGAAAGAATGCTGAGCGCTCATGCGAGACAAGCTTACGTCGGTTTGAGCGGTGGCTTAGATAGCACTCTCGCTTTCCTGGTCGCGGTCGAAACCTTTAAAAACCTCGGCTGGGATTTAAAGGATGTCCACGCGATAACCTTGCCTTGCTTTGGGACGAGCCAAAGAACGCACGATAACGCTGAATCGTTAGCTAATTTATCGGGTACTTCCTTTAAAGAAATCAATATCAAAGCCAGCGTCATTCAGCATTTGAAAGATATCGATCATCCTTTAGATAATCACAATGTCACTTATGAAAACGCGCAAGCGAGAGAAAGAACGCAAGTACTCATGGATATCGCTAATGAAAATGGCGGCATTATGGTCGGGACCGGTGACCTAAGTGAACTCTGCCTCGGTTGGTGCACTTATAACGGGGACCATATGTCGATGTATGGGGTTAATGGCTCTATCCCTAAGACTTTAGTTAGATATTTAGTGAGGGGGTACGCGATGATGCATCCCTCTTTAGCGGCTCCTTTACTCGATATCTTAGATACCCCGATTTCTCCAGAACTCTTGCCGCCAGTTAAGGGGCAAATTTCCCAAAAAACCGAAGATACTATCGGGCCCTATGATTTACACGATTTCTTCTTATATTATTTCTTAAGGTATGGATTTAATCCCACAAAGATATTCCTTTTAGCCCACGTCGCTTATTGCGATACTCTAAGTGACGAAACTATCCTTCACTGGGAAGAAACATTTTTTAAGCGTTTCTTCCGTAATCAATTTAAGCGGAACTGCGCTCCTGATGGAGTAAAAGTTGGTTCAGTAGCGGTCTCTCCCCGGGGGGATTTACGGCTTCCTTCCGAAATATCGGAAGAAAGTTATTTAGCGGAATTAGAGAAAATCTCTACTAAACTTTCGAATAATGGTAAACTTTAGAAAAGAGGTATTTATATGAACGGAGAAAAGAGCCAAGATGTGGTTCTCACTGACACTGAGAAACGACAAAAATTGGAAGAAGAAGCTAAGAAATTAGAGGATGAACGTGAAGTAAAGAAAGAAAAACGGAAAAAGAGTATTCTCCGGGAAGTAATCCGTTTCGTCATCATCGGGGTTTTGTGCACGCTGGTGGATTTCGGCGTCCAGTACTTGATGATGTGGGTCTTTAATTATGTTGGTCTCACTAACTACGCGGAAGGTTACATTAGTTTAGCTTTGGCCTACACGATCGCTTTCTTAATCGCTAACGCGGTGAACTTTCTCTTCAGCGGTACCTTCGTCTTTAAAAACGTCGATAAGAAAGTTAACAAGATGGGAGGAAAAACCTTCCTGGTTTACCTTTTACTTGGTGCTTTAGGTTGGTTACTTGGTCTCGGCGTTCAAGCCAGCGGTATCGCGGTCGCTCAATTCGGCTTTGGCTATACCGAAATCTCCAAGAACTTCGTCGAAGTTAATATCAGTGAACTTTGGAACGAAGGCGGCATTACCTTCTGGATCTTCGTCATCGTCTTCTGCATCAAGACGGCGGTCACGATGGTTTATAACTACTTAACGAGAAAGTTCATCATCTATAAAGCTCCGAAAAAAGAAGAAGTTAAGCCGGTGGTGGAACAACCGAAAGAAGAACCGCAACCGGTAGTGGAAGAAGAACTTAAAGAAGGTCCGATTGCGGTCCCGCTCGTCACCGCTAGTCGGTTTAAAAAAATCTTCCAAGAAGAAGTTGATAACACCTTTGGGGTGGGACAAAAGAAATGCACTAAAGGCAAGGCTTGGAAGATGATGTATGAGGAACTCGAAGAATTCGATAAGACTCACAAAAAGAAAACCAAAGAACCTTTAGTTCGGGAAGAAACCGAAGAAAAGAAATAGTTTATGTTGGACGTCCTTTTGCTCGGGGGAGGAGCGAGCAGCTTGTTCCTCCTCGCTCAGATTAAAAAAGCACGTCCTTTTTTGCATGTTGGCTTAATTGAGAAAGAGCCTTTCACCGGAAAGAAACTCTTAGCGACTGGCAATGGGCACGCTAACATATTGAATAAAGATTTAGCGAAAGAGAAATATAATCATTCCGATTTTATCGAACCTTTTATTGATAAATATCCCTTTAAAGTTCTTAAGAAAAACTTTGAAGAAATCGGGATTGAAGTCAGAGAAGAAAATGGTCTTTATTACCCTTTAAGTTATTCCGCAAAAAACTTAGTGGAAATCTTAAGGCTCAGTCTAAAAGGGGTGGAGGTTTATAACTTTTATGTTAAGGCTTATAAAAAGATCGATGGTGGCTATGAAGTAACCGACGGGAAAACCAATATTAAGGCCAAAAAACTTGTGATTGCGACCGGCGGTAAAAGCGGTAAAAACCTTGGAAGTGATGGGAGTTTATTTAGCGTCTTAAAAGAACACGGTTACGAGATTAAGCCTTTGAAACCAGCTTTAGCTCCATTACCTGTTAAAGAAAAGATTCAAAGCCTAAAAGGCATTAGAAACAAAGTAAATCTTAAAGTCTTTAAAGATAAACAATTGATTTTCGAAGAACGGGGAGAAGTCCTGTTTCGTGATAAAGAACTGTCCGGTATCGTCACCTTCAATGCTTGTAGCGCTATAACTTGGAAAAACGCCTTTCCCTGCGAGGTATCTTTAGATTTATTGCCTGATATTTCTGAAGAAGTATTAACCAAAATGCTAAGTGAAACTAAGAATGTTTTAAAAGAAAATTATCTGTCTTCTTTCTTCGTTAAACCTTTAGGTGATTATCTGCTCTTAGAAAATCAAAAAACCAATATACCTCTGCAAAAACTCATTAAAAATCTTGTTTTTCACGTCCATAACCCCATAGATTTTATGTCTTCCCAGGTTACGAATGGGGGAGTTTCTTTGAAAGAAATCACTTCTAATCTTGAAAGCAAAAGGGAACCAGGAGTCTACTTTGCTGGTGAAGTTCTCGATATCGATGGCTACTGCGGCGGCTTTAATCTTTCCTGGTGCTGGATGAGCGCTCTAACGATATTAGAAGCTTTGCTGAAGACTAATTGATTTGTAAAAGGGTTCTTTGAGCTATTAAGACAAGACATTTGCCCCGATTTTTGGTTGACTATCTTTTTAAGTTAGACTTAAATATCTATGCTTTGTTTTTAAGCGAGGTTTTTTATGAAATATACGAATTTATCCAAAACATTGACCCTCGTCTTTCATTCCTTGATCGCGGTGGCCTTTGGAGCACTCGGCTTTTATTTCGCCTTCTTCGTCGTTCCTTATTTCTTGATGAGCGACCCCTTAGTTTGGCGGGCCAATTTATTTGATGCTTCCTATTATCTCTATCTCGAATTTGGGACTCTCGGTTTAGCTTTCTTAGTGTTGAGCGCTATCGGGGCGTATCACTCCTTCAAGAGCTTTGGCCTTTCCGGGCAAAAGAGCGATGAAGAAGTGCTGAAGAGCTTCAACCTCTTAATCGCGGAAGGTTGGATTGCGGGTTTAATCTTAATGCTCGACGCCGCGGTGTTATTCGATACGTTAGGTACTGGTTCCATCGCTTTCCCGATTGTCCTCTGCGTTCTCTGCAGCATTATTGTTCTCATCGGGACCAACATTCCGATGGTCAAGCTTTATGACAATAAAGACCAAAAACCTCTCATCAAAACTTTCCTCTTTGCGGGCATTGTGGCTTTTGCTTCGTTAACCGCTAATACGGCATTTACGATGATCGGTTACGCGACCGGAACCGTTTCTGGTTTCACCTCTGGTTATCTCTTTAACCAAGTTGCTATCGTCTTTGCGATTTCTCTCTTAGTCCTCATCGTCTTAGTTCTTACCCGGGTCTTCCTTAAACCGGAAAGAAATAACGGCTTAATCATGAGCGTCGGTTTCGGGGCTTCGATGGGCATCGTCGGCATCGGCTTTATGATTCTCGGGATCCTCGACCTCGTCTGGGGTGAAGATTTAGCTGTCCACTTAATCGGAAGCCAAAATAATGGCTTTGCCTTCACTGGCTATGGATACGGCGTCATGTCGATCGTTGTCGGCGTTCTCTTAATGGCGGGCGCGATTGCAATCGCGGCTTCTTTCCTTCTTCCGAAGAAAGAAAAAGCTCACCACGCTTAATTTATAAGAATCGAAATTAAAAGCCCGATTGATTAGCTCAATCGGGTTTTCTTTTACCTTACTTAATCTTTCCTTCGTCGAATTGGCTTTGAAGGTTTTCTCGCACGATATCGGTCCCGAAGTTACGGATATAGACGACTTCATCATATAAGTTTTTAACTTCTTCCGAGACGTCTTCCCATTCCGCGATTAACTTATCCATCGCGTATTCCGGAACGACCCGTTCTTTACTCCTCATCTTGTTTTGTTTCCTCGCGATATCGAAGGGGATATCGAAGATAACGAGGATATGCTTATCGAAACCAGGGGTGGCGTCAAAGTACATCTTCCGATATTTATTTTGCAAGTTTGTCGCATCCGCGATAACGGTGCTATCTTCGTACATCGCACCATATTGATTTAATCGATCTTGGAACGTTTTCCACACTAAACCTTCATCCCGGAAGTCTTGAGCTTTCCCAAACAGTTCTTCCCGGATGTCATCGCTACTGACGATAAAGGTGTGTTCTCTCGCCGCTTGGTATTTCTTTGCCCAGGTGCTTTTTCCACTTCCAGGGACGGCTGACAAGAGAATGAGGGTTCGCATACATGGATAATAATACGTGATTTCTGGCTGAAAAAAAGAAAAATCGCCTTCTTTCTCTTCAAGTTTTATAATGTGCCTATGAAACGTGAATTGATGATTTTTAGTTTAACCTCCAGCGTTGAACTCGCGGAAGAAGTGGCCGCTCTATTGAATGTGAAACTTTCAAAAAGTGAAATTTGCCACTTTGCCGATGGCGAAATGCTAGCGAGGCCGATCGATAACGTGAGAGGGAAAGTTGTTTATATTATTCAAAGTACTTCCAGTCCGGTGAGCCAAAGACTGATGGAACTCTTGATTTTCTGCGATGGCTTAAGGAATGCTAACGCGGAAGAAATCAACGTTGTTATCCCGTATTACGGCTTCTCTCGGCAAGATAGAATCGCGAGAGTCGGGGAACCGATCACCGCGAAATTAGTGGCTAACCTTTTAGCGACGGCCGGCGTGAGTCACGTTATCACGGTCGACCTTCACACCCCCCAAATCCAAGGTTTCTTTTCTTGCCCCGTCGATGATTTATCCCCGATTTCTTTATTTGGAAAATATTACCGGGATAAATTAAAAGACTTAGGCATTAGAACCGAAGACGTCACCGTCGTTAGCCCTGATCATGGTTCCATCCACCGGGCGCGAGACTTAGCGAGTGAACTTCCTTTATCGACGATTGCGATCATCGATAAAAGACGTCCCGCTCCGAATACAGCGGAAGTGGTAAATGTCGTTGGTGATATCAAAGGGAAAACCTGCATCATCACCGATGATATTATCGATACCGCTGGTACGACTATCGCTTCCATTAAAACTCTATATGATCATGGAGCGAAGAATGTTTTAGTCAGTGGCACTCACGGTATCTTTAGCGGGGGAGCGGAGGATAAATTATGTGACGCTAATATCAAAGATTTAGTTGTCACCAATACTATCGAGCAAAAACACCGCTTCACCCATACTATTTCT
Source organism: uncultured Mollicutes bacterium (assembly GCA_900542595.1). GTDB lineage: Bacteria > Bacillota_I > Bacilli_A > RFN20 > CAG-826 > UBA4951. Next base: position 5,666 of record UQOB01000030.1, read on the forward strand.
ATTGCCCCGATGATTGCGGGTGTTATCAAAGCCAGCGAAGAAGGCAGCGAAGTTCCTGATTCTTGGCTGTCATTTTATTGATTAAAGGGTATAATCACCCTCGCACGTGTTCTTCCTCTGAACCACGTCTAAAAAACAAGGAGGTCTATGACCAAAACTACTAAGGGAATCGTCGCTAATGCATTGATTGCGGCGATTTATTTTGTATTATGCATAATCAGTGCACCAATCGCGTACGGGGCGATTCAATTTCGAATCGCGGAGCTATTAGTTCTTCTCTGCTTTTTCCGGAAAGACTTTGTCATCGGGGTTACCATCGGCTGTTTCTTAGCCAATATCACTTCTCCCTTGATGTTCTACGATATGATCTTTGGAACTTTGGCGACTTTAGTGAGTGCGTTGATGGTAGCGTATCTCAGTCCCCGTCTCTTAGTTGCTGTTATTTATCCAGTTATCGTGAACGCGTTCGTCGTCGGAGCGGAACTTTATTTCGTTCTTAGTAAACCTTTCTGGTTTAGCTGTTTAACCGTCGGACTCGGGGAATTAGTGGTGATGGTGGCTAGTTACTTAATCATTCTCGCTATCATGCGGAGAAACTTCTTTAAGGATCTCTTGAAGCCGAACATTCACCAATCGGTGACCTGGTAGATATAATTAAGCTTATGGAAAAGAAATTTGGAATTGAAATAACCCATATCGATGAAAGTTGTAAAGCCCGGACCGGTGTTCTACATACCTGGCATGGGGACGTCGAACTCCCGATGTTTATGCCGGTCGGAACTTTAGCGACCGTTAAGACCTTAAGCCCGGAAGAAATCAAGTCTTTAGGAACGGGTGTGATACTCGCTAATACATACCATCTTCACCTGAGACCGGGTGAAGAAATTGTAAAAAAGGCTGGGGGTTTGCATAGATTTATGAATTATGATGGCCCCATCCTCACCGATAGCGGGGGTTTTCAGGTATTTTCCTTGCAAACCTCGCGTAAAATTAACGAAAATGGAGTAATTTTCCGTAATGATTTAAATGGGAATCTCGAAGAATTTACCCCGGAAAAAGTGATTGGAATCGAAGAAGCTTTAGGAGCGGATATCATCATGAGTTTCGATGAATGTATCCCCTATCCGGTGAGCTATGAATACGTTAAAGCTTCCACCGAACGAACCCTTAGATGGGCGGAACGCGGCTTAAAAGCGAAGACCCGTCAAGACCAAGCCCTTTTCGGTATCGTCCAGGGTGGGGAATTTAGTGATTTAAGAAAAATGGCGGCCTCCACTTTAGCTAAAATGCCGTTCGATGGTTATTCGATCGGGGGAACTTCGATCGGAGAACCAAAAGATGTTTGTTTTAGAATGATTGACTATGCGGTAGAAAATCTTCCCAATAATAAACCTCGTTACTTAATGGGGGTCGGGAGCCTCGATTATCTTTTAGGTGGGATTGAAAGAGGGGTCGATATGTTTGACTGTGTCCTCCCCACCAGATTAGCGAGGCACGGGGCGCTATTAACTTCCAAAGGGAGAATCAACATTAAAAACAGCTGCTATAAAGATGATTTCACGCCGCTCGACGATAAATGCGATTGTTATACCTGCAAAAACTTCACGAAAGCTTACCTTCATCACTTATTCGTCACCAATGAAGAGTTTGGGAAACGTTTAAATACCATCCATAATATCCGCTTCTTGATCCGGGTGATGGAAGGAGCGAGACAAGCGATTAAAGAAAATCGCTTCTTAAGTTACAAAGAAGAAATCCTCAAGAAATATGGGGATGAGAGAGGCTTCTAATGGATATCGAATTATTTGATTTTTATTTACCGGAAGAATTGATCGCTCAAAGCCCTAAAGAACAACGTGATCAATGCCGTTTAATGGTTATCGACCGCGAAAATCAAACCATTGAACACAAGGTTTTTAGCGATATTTTGTCCTATTTAAAGCCCGGTGACGTTTTAGTCAGAAACAATACCAAAGTCTTACCCGCTAGGCTATTGGGAGTCAAAGATACCGGGGGAAAAGTCGAAGCCTTACTCTTAAAAGACTTAGGTGACGATACTTGGGAATGTTTAGTTGGTAATTCCAAAAGTGTTCACGTTGGAAGCCATCTCTCTTTTGGGAATGGTCTTTTAACTGCCATCTGCGTGGCTAGAAAAGAAGAAGGAATCCGGCACTTAAAATTCATCTATGATGGAATCTTCTTGGAAGTCATCGAAAAGATCGGTTTAATGCCCTTACCGCCTTATATCAAGAAACAATGTGAAAATAATAATGATTATCAGACCGTGTACGCGAAAGTGTTGGGAAGCAGTGCGGCCCCAACGGCGGGTTTCCATTTCACTCCGGAACTCTTAGAAGAAATCAAAAAGAAAGGGATTGAAATCCTCGATATTACCTTGAATATTGGTTTAGGAACCTTCCGGCCTGTTCAAGTTAAAGACACGAAAGACCACGTCATGCATAAAGAAAGTTACCATATGGGGCAAGATGTCGCGGACCGTCTCAACCTCGCAAAGAAAGAAGGACGGAGAATTATCGCGGTTGGAACTACCGCAGTGAGAACCTTAGAAAGCGTGTACCAAAAGTACGGAACTTTTAAGGAAGCCAGCGAAGAAACCGGCATCTTTATCTCCCCCGGTTATGAATACAAAGCAGTGGATGCCTTAATTACGAATTTCCATTTACCGAAATCAACTTTAATCATGCTCGTCAGCGCCTTCATGGGCCGAAAATTCACCCTTAAATGTTACGAAGAAGCTGTCAAAGAACGTTATCGGTTTTTCTCTTTTGGGGATGCGATGTTTATCCATGGGAAATATGATTATTTAAAGAACAAAGGGGAATGATGGATAAGACGAATTATTACTTAAAATCTTTAGAAACCTTGGATAAAGAAAAGAACCGGAAACCAAGTCTTTTGCTCCACGTTTGCTGCGGTCCCTGCGCTTGTTTTCCTTTAGTCTTTTTATCATCCCATTTCAATATCACTATCTACTACACTAATTCCAATATTTACCCCGAAAGTGAATATCAAAAGCGCCTTAAAACCTTAAAAACCTTGCTAAAAGACCTGAAAAGAGATTTCAAAATCAAAGTTAAATTGATCGTCCCTAAGTATGATCATGAATCCTTTATGAAAGACTTAAAACCTCTCGCTAGTTGTAAAGAAGGAGAGGGGAGATGTTTCCTCTGTTATGAAAAACGGATGGAAGAAGCTTATAGCTATGCTGAGCGTAAAAAGTATGATTATTTTACGACCATTATGACGGTCTCCAGGCAAAAATCCTCGCAAAAGCTCAATGAAATTGGCGAAATCTTAGAAAAGAAGCATCCCGATACCAAATATTTTTATTCCGATTTTAAGAAGGCCAATGGGGCTTTAATCGGCCAACATATCCGGGAGTATTACGATTTATATAATCAACATTACTGCGGCTGTGAATATTCTTTGAAGAAATAAAAGAAATAATTTTCTGTAATTAAATTAGTTAAAAATTCGATAAAACGTATAAATTTTTATTGAAAGTGTAAATTTTTTTAGTAGCTTATTACGTAAAGGAGGCTCGATATGAAAAAGAAAGCCCTATCTGCTGTGCTTTTAATAGCAGCATTCGGATTAGTTTCTTGTACTGACCCAGTTGTAAGTTCAACAACTTCAACGGGTGGCGATGAAACTAGTTCAACCACCTCAAATCCTCCCGCTCCAACTCCTCTGAGTGCCGCGGAAGCTTTAGAGGCTTTACAAGGCGAACTCGCCTATATGGCCATTGGCCACGTTGAATCTTTTTATGAAGATGGTACCCTCGATGAAGATTATTCTTATGATACCGACGTTAAAGGCTATCTCGGTGTCAACGAATGGTACAGCTCAGAATATAATCCAACCACAGGCGAGACCTACGTCATGCATTTCTTCAAAAATAGTGAAGGGATGGCGGAAAGACGGCAACTCTTCTATGACAACACCGTGATGACCATGCCGCTTGAGGATGAAGAAGGAAATCCCATTCCTTTCGCCGATTATGAAAACCCGTTCTTAGGGGTAACGGTCGATCAATTAGAGGGAACTGACGGCCACTACGTCATCAATTTAGACGATGAGGCGGCAGCAGTGTTCGCGCTCGGCCTTTGGGGTTACGGCGATATCCTCTTAAAAACGATCACTGTCGATTGCAATACCGAAGGTTTAGTCAAAGTAACCGCTGATAGCGGTATGTTTATCGATGCTTATGATTATAACGCCAGAATGTGGCTTGAAATGACCATCACCACGAAAGATGCTTTAGGCATTCCGAGCGGTGTTCCTTACCCGACTTTAGATGGTCACGCGGAGCTAGCGGAAGCCTTCGCTGCCTTAGCGAAAGGAAACTACACCTTCACCTATGTCGACCATGATCCTACCGGTGAATATCCGGATGTTTCCTATAAAGTTGTCCAAGGGGATGACATCATCACGGTCGAACCCATGGCGACGGAAACCCTAGACGTTCCCTTGGCTTATGTGGAAACGGAAGCTGGGGTAGCGAGCTGCTTAATTGAAGACGGAAAACTTGTCAGCCAAGAGGAACCCAATGAAGGTACAACTTTCGCTGATATTATCGCTACCTTCGACATGGCGCCGGAACTTTATAAACCGGAAGGCGATGGACGTTACACTCTTCAACCAGACGGCGCGACATACGTCCTCTTAAATGATCCGTCCCTCGTCCTCGGCGGTGATAACTTAAAGTTCTTAGATGTCGACACCTATGAATTCATCATCAATGGGGATGGCACCTACACTATCAAATGGGATTACACTATCGATTTATTTGGCTTTACCATGACCGATGAAGTGACCATTGAAATCACCGATGTGGGAACCAGCGTTCCGGCCTATACGATGGATGATTACGTCGAATACGTCGCCCCGACCACTTGGGAAGAAGCGCTCGATGCGGAAACTTATGAAGGTTTATCTTCTCAACTCGGCGGTGATTCCTCGATTCTCCCGTTCTTCCCGTCCAGCATGTATAACGGCAACAACCTTTATGCTTCTTACTATAATGGAACGAGAATCGAACTCAATCTCGAAGATATTTCGGAAGATGGACAAGCCGAACTTGCCGCTTATGTTGCTCTTTTAGAAGAAGCGGGTTGGTCGACCACTAACGGGGAAACCTATACTCACCCGCTCGGCGAAGGAAAGTCCGCTGAAATCCTTGTCTGGGTCGATACTTACTATGGAGTTAGTCTCATCATCGAAGTCAGTGATCCTGTCAACGATAACGTGATGACGCAACTCCTCACCTCGCTTGCCACCGATTTAAATTCGACGGTTGTGAAAACCATCAATTGGACCGACTACGCCATTGATACGAAAACAGGTTTAGCGACCGAAACCGTCTTAGCGAGCGGTACTGTCACCCAAACCAACAAGTGGGGGGACGGCACTTTTGCTTCGATCAATACGGAAGAAAACGCTCTTGAAGACTTCGTCATGGAAGAAACCGCTGATGGTCTTGTGACCTATAGAAAAAACGCCGATACCGGCGCTTGGGAAGCCAGTGAACCAGATCCCGATTATGACAAGATCACCCAAGTCGTTTATGGTTGGTACGATCTCGAGTATGTCGGCGCCTTAACGATGGGCGATGAAGCTGGCACTTACATCGATGGCTCGGCCGATCAAAATTTCGCCCAATCCTGGATCATAACCTTCTTCGATGGTTGGTTTAAGGCTGATGAAATCACTGTCCCCTTCGTCATTCATTATGATGACGTCGCAGGTACTTTGGAAATGAGCATGACCCTCACCACCAAAACGACCACCGATGATGGAGAAGCAGCTTCTCGGGTCAGCGTTTACACCTTAGAAGTTAGCGATATCGGAACCACGGTCGTGGACATTCCGACTGTCACTCCAGCGGCTTAACCAGCGCGATTAATAAAACAAGAAAGCTTAGGGTAACCTAGGCTTTTTTTGTGCACCATGCACAAAGTTTTCATAAATTTACAAGAAAAATATCCCTTAAAAACCTAAAAAATCTCACAAATCCCAAACCTTTTAGAAATGCCGATTTTTTGGGCAAAATTTCGTTGACACAGGCGCGGGTGAAAGCGTATAGTTTGTATCGCTAGCGTGTGCGTGGAGTCGGGATGTTGCTGACACACCGGACCCCGTTGTCTAGGCTTAGCCAGGAAACTTCCGAGGAACACAAGCTAGAAGTCACTAGGAAATGGAGGAACAAAACTATGGCGAAACAACCTTCCCTGCGAATTCGTTTGCAGGCCTATGACCACAAGATCATCGACTTCGCGGTCGAAAAGATCATTGAAGTGGCCAAGAAAACCGGTGCTAAAGTCGTGGGCCCGGTCCCGCTTCCCACTGAGAAGCAGGTCTACACGATCTTAAGAGCTACCTTCAGATACAAGGATAGCCGTGAACAATTTGAAATCCGGACGCACAAACGTCTCATCGACATTGTGTCTCCGCAAAAGGAAACAGTGGAAGCCATTCGGAAGCTCGACCTTCCGAGCGGTGTCGACATCGACGTCACTGCTAAGTAAAGGAGGAAGCACAGATGAAATCCTTAGTCGGAAGAAAAATGGGGATGACCGAAGTCTTCGCTCAAGATGGAACGATGTACCCGGTAACCGTGGTCGAAGTGCTCCCCAACGTTATCATCAGTAAGAAAACGCAAGAAAAAGACGGTTACGAAGCCTTACAAGTCGGTTACGAAGATAAAAAAGAAGCCAATGTCAACAAACCGACCCTTGGCATTTATAAAAAAGCCAACGTCAGCCCGAAAGAACATCTCTATGACTTAAAAGGAGATGAAATCTACAGCAAGAATATCGGGGAAACCTTAGATGCGTCTCTCTTCCAAGCGGGCGAAGTGATCGATGTCGTCGGGACCACCAAGGGTCACGGCTACAGCGGCACCATCAAAAGATATCATAACCACATCGGGCCGAAAGCCCACGGTAGCGGCTATCACCGGCAAATCGGAAGCTTAGCCAACAATGGTCGGACCAATAACCGGGTCATCCCGGGCAAGACCATGAGCGGACACTGGGGACCGCATCAAGCGACCCTCCAAAATGTCACCATCATCGAGAGCAATCCCGAAAAAGGTTACATCTTGGTCAAGGGTGGACTCCCCGGCCCGAAGAAGAGCATCGTCATCCTTCGGAGCCCCGTCCTCGCTCAATTCAAGAAACCGGTCGTCAAACCTCTCATCAGCTATGAGAAAGCGACTGAAACGAAAGGAGAATAACCATGGCGAAAACAATTAAATATGATGTTATCTCCCTCAGTGGTGAAAAAGTCGGGGACGTCGCTCTTCCCAGTGACATCTTCGGCATCAAAGAAGATATCCACCAAGTCATCCATGATGCGGTAATCACCCACATGGCCAACAGCCGGCAAGCGACCGCGAAAACCAAAAAGCGGCACGAAGTCAGCGGTGGCGGTAAGAAACCCTGGCGGCAAAAAGGGACGGGACGGGCGAGAGCCGGTTCCTCCAGAAGCCCCATCTGGGTCGGCGGCGGTAAGGGCTTCGGACCCCACCGCAACCAAAACTACACCGTCTACCAAAATAAGAAAGCCCACCTCTTAGCCTTGAGAACTGCTCTCAGCCAAAAGGTGAAAAACGGCCTCATCGTCATCGATAACTTAACTCTCGACAAGATTAACTCGAAAGCGATGGCCCATAACCTTATTAATATTAAGGCGGAAGGGAAAACGCTCATCGTCACCAATGACAACAACGTCAAAATGAGCGCCCAAAACTTAGACAAAGTTAAAGTGGTGGCCCCCAATAATGTCAGCGTCTATGACTTATTGAACGCCAAAAACTTAGTCATCGGCAAAGGTGACATCGAAAGCTTAGCGAAAGGAGCGTAATCATGGCGGAAAAAGAGAAAGTCGCTAAGAAAGCGAAAGAAGAAAAGAAAGTTATCGCCCCCGCGTCAATCCATGACTATTCCGTCATCAAGACGCCGGTCATCACCGAAAAGAGTATGAACTTGCTTCAAAACAAGAACAAAGTCACGGTGAAAGTCAACAAGAGCGCTAACAAGACTGAAATTAAAGACAGCTTCCAACGGCTCTATCAAGTCGAAGTCGAAAATGTCAGCATCATCAACCAAGGAAGCAAAGAAAAGAGTAGAGGCGGACGTTATAAGGGTTATGTCAGCGGCTACAAAAAAGCCATCATCACCCTCAAAGACGGCAACGCTGTCGACCTCTTCAAAGAGTAGGCACACCCTTAGAGAAATCTAAAAAGAATCCACTATAGGAGAAAATAATATGGCAATCAAAACCTATCGTCCGTACACGGCCGCACGGCGCGCCATGACCACCCTCGATTACTCGGTGCTCACCACCAATACTCCTGAAAAGAAACTTCTCGCTCCGAAAAAACATACCGGCGGAAGAAATAATCAAGGATGCATCACTTGTCGGCACCATGGCGGCGGCAATAAGAACCGTTATCGGATCATCGATTTCAAGAGAAACAAAGACAATATTCCTGGCACGATCGCGACCATCGAATATGACCCCAACCGTTCGAGCTTCATCAGCCTCGTTAACTACGCGGACGGGGAAAAGCGCTACATCATCTACGTCAAAGGCATGCAAGTCGGCGACAAGATCATCAGCGCTCCGATGTGCGACATCAAGCCGGGCAACTGCTTAGAGCTTAAGAACATCCCCGATGGTACCTTCATCCATAACATCGAACTTCAACCGGGGAAAGGCGCACAAATGTGCCGGGCTGCCGGAACATCCGCGCAAGTCTTAGGAAGTGAAGGAAAGTACGTTACCATCCGGTTAGCGTCTGGAGAAGTTAGAAAACTCCTCAACAACTGCCGGGCGACCATCGGTATCGTCGGCGTCGACACCCCGGGT
>UQOB01000031.1 GCA_900542595.1 uncultured Mollicutes bacterium
GGAAAGAGGTTGATTTAACGGTCTATTTTGAAAGAAACAAAGAAAACGATCGACCAGATTCTTTCTATTATGAAAACCAATATAACTTTAAGACCCTCGATTTCCCGGGTATTAATATCGGCCGCATCGATAACTATCATCCCGGAGTTGTTAAACATCTTTTAGAGAATGAATATGATGTGATTGTTATCAATGGTTGGCGAACTCTCACCGAAATGAAAATCATAAAATCCTTGCAAAAATATCATATTCCTTACGTTTTTGCGATAAATGGTGGGATTATTCCGCAAAAAGAGAACGCCGTAAAAAGAAAACTTAAGACTAAACATATCGCTAATGCGGCCTACTATCTAGCCCCCGACCAAAACAGCGCGGCGTACCTCATCCATTACGGAGCTAAAGAACAAAACATTCACCTCTACCCCTACTCTTCCATCTTTGAAAAAGAAATCAATCATAATCCTTTAAGCGAAGACGAGAAGTTTGAAATCAAAAAGAAATACGGCTTAGAAGAAAAACAAATCTATATTTCCCCTTCCTTAATCAGCAAAAGAAAAAATATTGCTTCACTCCTCAAAGCCTGGGAAAACGTTCACCCCAATAAAGTTCTTCTTATCGCTGGGAATACCGATAAAAACCATCAATTAAAGCTTAGCTCTAAAAATCTTGAACTTAATAATGTCAAAATTTTGCCATTTATTAATCATGACGAACTATTAACTCTTTTTAGAGCAGCAGAATATTGTCTTTTCCCAACCCATTACGATATCTATGGACACGTGGTGAATGAAGCGTTATCACAAGGTTTACCGGTTATTGGGTCAACCGGAAGTAATGCAGTAAAAAATTTAATTAAAAACAAAGAAAATGGTTTTATCATCGATTATTCCAACCCCGACGAACTCTTAAAAATCATCAATCAAGAAAAAGATGAAATGATGCATTTTTCCTGCGTGGAAACCGCGAAAAAGAATACTTTAGAAGCGATGGTTCAAGACCATTTATCCTTCTTTAAGGAGCTTGTAAAATAAGCTTATGGCAATCCTTTATTTAACCGACACCATTAAACCGGAAGACTATGATTTTCTTGTTAAAAAGAATATCAATCCCGGTAACCCTAGCCATCAAAATTTTCATTCCCGGTTAATCAAAGCCCTCGCCACAGCTGAAGATGTCGTTATTTATTCTTTAGCCCCTAGAACTGGTTCTTATCGCCTTTTAGATTCTTCTAACTACCACTATATCGAAAGAGAAAGTTGCCCTTTATTCCGAGGCAAAGCCTTTAAAAAAGAAGTTAAGAAATTACTAAAAGAAAACAACTTTTCCTGCGTTATCACCGATAACTTATCTCTCACTCTAAATCGAGTGATTTCTTCGATTGCAAAGGGCCTTACAATCCCCCTCATTATCCTTTTAACTGATAGTCCTTCTTATTTTCAAAACGTTCCGTCTTATTACATAAACATGGTGAAGAAGACCACTCTAAAAGGTGATGCTTTTATCGTGTTAAATAAGAACCTTTTACCCTATTTTAACGTTGAAGATAAGCCTAACCTCGTCATCAACGGCATTGCTAATGATGATGAAAAATTAGAAAAGATAAGTGATGCTCCATACTTCTACTATGGGGGAACCTTTTTACCACGGTACGGAATAAATAATGTCCTTAACGCGTTTATTAAAAGTAACGCTAAATATAATTTTTACCTCGCAGGACACCACTTAACGGAAGACATTAAAAAGCTGCAAGACCAAGACCCGAGAATTAAGTACCTGGGGCAAGTTTCTGAAAAAGAAAACTTAACCTATATCAATAACGCTTCTTTAGTCATTAATCCCAGACCGAAAGACGAAGAACTTTTAAAATATTCTTTCCCTAGTAAACTCTTGGAATATATGACTTATGGGAAAGCCATTTTAACTGTCGAAAATCACCCTTTTACTGATGGTTATAAAGATAGCCTTAATCTTTTAAATGATGGGAAAGAAGAAGATTTCACCTCCTTCTTTAAAGAACATTTAGACCAGGAAGGACATTTAAAAGACGTAAAATTAAATAAAGATCAAACTTTGATGAAAGAAACTTTTGGCTTAAATGCGGCTGGTAAGAAGATAGAAGAGTTTATCAAAGAACTGAATAAGGATTTCGAAGATGTTAAATAAGAGACTCCATGAAAATAAATTCAAACGAGCAGTTGGGCTCCTCGTCCGTCCTGTTTATAAACGCTTGATGCCAGTTCATTACGTAAAGAGTGAATATCGTTATATTACCCATCATAAATGCAATTTAAACAATCCAGTTCGATATACTGAGAAGCTCCAGTACTTAAGGTTATATGTCTATCCGAAAGACCCCTTAGTCATTAAAGCTGCCGGTAGAAAAACCGCGAGAGAATACGTTAAAGAAACGATTGGGGAAGAATATTTAATCCCATCTTTCGGCACTTATGAAAGAGTGGAAGATATCCCAGCTGATAAGCTTGAATACCCCTGCATTTTAAAGTGCACTCACGCGTCGTCTTTTAATAAAATTGTCTATTCCCCCGAAGAATTAAAAAGCGAAAATCTCCGCAAAACCTTTAGCAAATGGTTGAAAACGGATTATGGGAAGAAGACAGTTGAACGACATTACAGCAAGATAAAGCCGGAAATTATCGTCGAAAAACTCCTCTTAGAAAATAACGAATTACCACATGAATATAAGATCCATGTTTTTAACGGGAAAGCGAAGAATCTCTACATAGTCAGTGGGCGCGGTAAAGATATCCGTTATGACCAATTCTATATCGATTGGACCCCTTTCCCAGGCAGTCAATTTAACGGCTGGTTAAGTAGCGATAAAGTTCCTCCTAAACCTGCAAACTTTGATGAGATGGTTAAGGTAGCAGAAAAGCTCGCTAAACCATTTCCCTTCGTCCGGGTGGATTTATTCTCAATCAATAACAAAATTTACTTTAACGAAATGACTTTTACCCCGGCTAAAGGGACTTTGATTTTTGATGATGACCAAGCCGATTTCGAGCAAGGTGAATGGCTCGATATCAGTAAATATTTAAAAGCTAGCGCCAAGTAGAATCCGGAAGCATCACTTCTAAAAGCATTAAACCGAAATGATTATCGCTGTCGCTCGGCATGGTTTCGATTTGCTGATTATTTAAGGTGTAATGGATACCGAAACCTTTTAAACCTTCAAAGCTATCGAGCCTAACGTCTTCCGCTTTAAAGCCGACGAAGGTGACATTATTGCCCCCATTATTTGTATTAGCGTACACGTCTTTCAACGTCACTTCCCGCTTTTCAAACTGTCCGCTGACTTCAAAATAAAGTTCAAAGGTAATGTCGAGAGATGCTACATAAGGTTGTTCGTCGTCTGAGCCCCCTCTTAAGGAAAGGAGGATATAGTCCCCGGTATTACAGGTCTTAGGGAAAACGGTATTAAAGCCGGTGGAAGGTAAGGCCATCAAAGCTTGCGAATGCGAGGCATGGCATAAGAGTTGCCCATTATAGAGCTTACTTAAAACCCCCACTTCTTTAAAACTTTCATCAATCGTGGCTAAACATTTAGTTCTTCCAAAGTCTTTTCCGATGAAGGAAGAGGAAGCACCAACGTTACTATTACTGTAGTTATATTCTAAGAGATATTGGTTCGTCGGTTCGTAATAGAAAATCTCTTTATATTTGGTGTAGGGCCCTTCATGCACCGGATGAGCGTCGTCCCAGACAAAATCTTCTTCCGGTTCCCCGTTGAAATAGAAATTATGATCCACACTCACTTCCGTGTGATGATTTGACAATTGGTCATCTTTAATTTCTCTCACCGAATAATAGAGGTCATTGACGTCGCCAGCGAGATATTGTTCATCCCCGTACGCGAGAGACTTATAACCGCAGGAGGTTAAAAGAAGGCCTCCAAATAATAAGGAAGTTAGAAGCTTATTCTTCATCGATCATTTCCTCCTTGCAAAATAAGGGTTGGTAACTTAAACCGATCAGTAAAAGGCCTAACATAAAGCCGATGTTATTTCTGAAAGGTGAGCTGTAGCTCGAGGGTTTATAGACATAAGGGAAAGCATCCGCTTGCAGGGTTTGGTAAATTAAAACTCCCGTTAAGAAGATACAAGCAAAGATCAGGATATATCGGTTCTTTTGGTCAACGGAGAAATACTTTCTCACCATTAAATAGAAGAAGACAAACATCGTGAGAATTGCGAGGAACGCGAAGATACCGCCTTCACTAAACGCGTGCACTTCAAAGGTGTGGAGGTTGATGTTAGTCCATGCTTCCGCGTCCTCCGCGCCCCCAAAGAAGGTGTTAGTGACGTAACCATTAGAAGTGAAAGGATTGAGGCCTAAGAAGAAACCGAGGACCACTCCCTCTAAGCTTAAACTCCCGTTCTTCCCCATGACCGCGTTAATCATTTGGTTAATCGCATGCATAAGTCTTCCGTTATCGAAGATTTTTCTTAAGGCGGGGTTAGCTTCATAGATGTTCTTTCCGAGGAAGGCAATTATGAAGACAAAGAGAATAAGAATCGCGATGACCCCCAAGATCGAGCCAAGCCAAATCCAATCGACTTTCCGGTATTTATAAATCTTTTTGGTTAATTTCGTTTTCTTAAAGATAGCGAAATAAAGGATGACGAGTAAGAGGTAAATAGCCGCTATTAAAAGGAGAGCGATCACATTGGGAATCAATAAAAGATAAAGAAGACCAATGGCCGCTCCAGCAATATTAATCCAGGTGAAAACTTCCTTTTTGTTGAATGCTGTAAAGAAGAATAAAGCCGGGAACAAGGTCAATAAGAAAGGAATAAATGAACCATATTCTAAGGATACAGTTTGAAGTCCCCAGGATGAAAACCACAAAGTATCGGTACCATACCGATAGGCAATACCATCATAGTAATAAACCTGCCCCTTCATCGTTTCCGCGTACATAAATGGGTAGCTGGCTAAGTTTCCAATTAAGGAAATGAAGGTTGTTAAAGCGAAGCCAACGATTAATCCCAATAAAAGGTGTTTTAAGTTTAAGTTATCCGTTCTCGCAAACGAGAAACCTAAGACATAAAGGCAAAGGAAGGTTAAGAAAGAAGTTAAACCATTCACAAAGAAGTTAAAACTCCCCCCTCCCGCATTAAACCAGAATTGAGAGAAGGATAAAAAGAAACATAAAACAAAGATAGGGATACTGAAGAGTAAGAAGGATTTTCTTTCGTCTTTCGTTATTTTGTTAAGAAAAGAAAAGGCAAAGAAGACAACAAAGACCGCTGATAAAAGAAGGACTAAAGTTCCATCGAATGAACTCCAAGGATTAAAAGCTAAAAGGAAGATATAAGCCACGCTTAAAATCTCCGTCCATTTAGCATTCTTCAGCCATCTTTTTAGTTTTACCATAAGGAATCCTCGGTTTTTCTTTTGCGATTATAGCAAAGTTTAACCTTATCTTAAACTTTCCAAAGGAAAGAATTCTTCTCCACTCTCTAAAAAAGGGAATAAAACTCCTATCGGTTTCGGTGGTTACCTCTCAACTTTTTGACTATAATCTAGGTGCTTAAAAGATTAAGCAGGAAAAGATTTAATTTATAAGGAGAAACATAATGCCAATTATTGAATCTATTCATGCCCGTCAAATCATCGACAGCCGTGGCAACCCCACCGTTGAAGTCGAAGTTTTGACTGAAAGCGGCTATTTTGGTCGGGCCGCTGTTCCTAGCGGCGCTTCTACCGGGGAAAGAGAAGCTCTCGAACTCCGTGATGGAGATAAGAAAGTCTACGGAGGAAAAGGTGTTCTCAAAGCCGTTAAAAACGTCAATGAAATCATCGCTCCGGCTCTCGTTGGAGAATATACCGTCCTTGATCAAGTCGCTATTGATAACAAGATGATCGCTCTCGATGGCACCCCCACCAAGAGCAAACTCGGCGCCAACGCCATGCTCGGTGTTAGCCTTGCAGTCGCTAAAGCCGCTGCCGATTATCTCGGAGTTCCGCTTTATCGCTATATCGGTGGGCCGAATGCCAAGAAACTCCCGGTCCCGATGATGAACGTCATCAATGGTGGGAAACACGCCGATAGCTCGGTCGACTTCCAAGAATACATGATCATGCCAGTCGGCGCGAAGAGCTTCAGCGAAGCCATCAGAATGGGTGCCGAAACCTTCAGTGCCTTAAGAAGCATCTTAAAAGCCCGTGGTGATATCACCGCTGTCGGCGATGAAGGTGGTTTTGCTCCCAATGGTTTAAAGAGCAACGAAGAACCGCTCGAAGTCTTAGTCGAAGCCATCACCAAAGCTGGTTACGTCCCGGGCAAAGACATCTTCCTCGGTATGGATTTAGCGAGCAGCGAATTCTACAACAAAGAAACCGGCTTATATGAACTCAAACGGAGCAAAGGCGGGAAACTCACTTCTGATCAAATGATCGACCTCATCGCTTCCTTCGTTGAAAAGTATCCGTTAATCACCGTCGAAGACGCCTTAGCGGAAAATGACTGGGAAGGCTGGGAAAAACTCACTGCCAGACTCGGTAAGAAAGTTCAACTCGTCGGGGATGACCTCTTCGTCACCAATAAGATTTACGTCAAGAAAGGTATCGAAACCGGCTGTGCTAATTCGGTCTTGATCAAACTCAACCAAATCGGCACCTTAACCGAAACCCTCGACACCTGCGAAATGGCCATGAGAGCGGGTTATACCTGCGTCGTCAGCCATAGATCTGGCGAAACCGAAGACACCACCATCGCTGACTTAGTCGTCGCGCTCAATGCTGGTCAAATCAAGACTGGTTCGATGAGCAGAACTGACCGGATTTGTAAGTACAATCAACTCTTAAGAATTGAAGAAGAACTGGGCGAAGAAGCTATCTATCCTGGGATGGATGCCTTCTACAATCTCATCAATCATAAATAGTTTCGATTAAAACTTGAGAATGAGCGCTGGGTAAACCTCAGCGCTTTTCTTTTGTTTTGCATTAAAAGGACGCGTGATAAAATAGCGCCCGTATGATTAATATGATTAACTGGATTGATGTCGCCTTAACTTCCGTCAGCATGAGTGTCGATGCGATGACTGTCGGTGCCGCGGATGGACTTAAGGAAAGAAACATGCCGGTGTGGAAAGTGATAGTGCTCGCTTTCATCTTCGGCTTCTTTCAGTTTTTAATGCCTCTGATCGGCTATTTCATCGGTTATTCTTTTCAAGAACAATTGGAACCCGCTATTCCTTGGGTGGCATTTGGTTTATTAACTTTATTAGGAATTAAATCCTTTATCGACTGGATTAGGGAATACCGGAAAATAAAAAGAGAAGGCAGCGCTTGCCAAGTTATCCACGGCTATAAATTAAAGGTTGGGGAAATGTTGACCCACGGGGTGGCTTGCTCCATTGATGCATTATGTATCGGCTTTGTTTATCTCAATCTCTCAGCGGGCAACGCCTTAATCGTCTTTAGCATCATGGGAGTCACCACTTTCGTCTTAAGTTTCTTAACTACTTTCTTCAGCAATAAACTCTGCGGAAAACTAGAAAAATGGGCGAGCTTAGTAGCCGCGATAATCTTTGTGGCGATTGGTTTAAAAATTCTTTTAGAAGGTATCCTTTAATTCTTCTTCGTTAAGATACAAAGAGTTTCCAAGGAAGAAGTGAACGGGAACATATCAAAGGGAATAACAGTTTTAATATCGTAATCTTCTTTTAAAATATTTAAATCTCGGCCTAAAGTTAAGGGATTACAAGAAACATAACCGATTTTTGGAGGCATTTCTTGTTTTAAGAAGCTTAAGAATTCATCCGATAAGCCTTTTCTTGGGGGATCACAAACGATACAAGAGAAGGCGTGCCCTTCTTCTTTTAAATTCCGGTAAACCTCAAAAGCGTCCCCTAAGATGGGGTGATAATTATCGATGTTGTTTCGCTTAGTATTTTCTAAGGCATCGTTGATAGAAAAGGGGTTAATTTCCGCTCCGAAGACGTCTTTGACGTGAGATGATAAACAGAGACCAATCGTGCCAGTTCCGCAGTAGGCATCGAAAACAACATCGTCTTTAGTAAGCTCTAAATTATCAATTAAAGCTGAATAAAGTTTCTCGGTGATTTCGTGATTGGTTTGGAAAAATGAGAAGGGTGAAATCTTAAATTCCAAGCCTAATAAATTGTCAGTGATATACCCTGGGCCGATGATTAATTGGTTCTTGTCCCCTAAGACGACATTGGTCTTTTTATTGTTTAAGTTATAGAGCAAAGTCGTAATATCTTTCAATTGACTGGATAATTGCGAGGTTAATTGGTTTTTTAAGGGGAAATTTAACGAACTTAAAACGAGAACCACCATCGTTTGGTGAGCTGCTTCACTGAAACGAATGAGGATATGACGTAAAAGACCTTCACCCGTTTCTTCGTCATATGCAGTAAGACCTAAAGTTTGAAAAATATTCTTAATCGTGTCGAGGATGGTTTTCGCACTCTTAGGTTGAATAACGCAGCCCTTACTCTCGACGATGTCGTGGGAATCTTCTCGATAGAATCCATAGATTAGCTTGCCTCTCTTATTTTGAAAAGGCACCTGAACCTTATTCCGGTAATAGTACGGATCCTTCATTTGGACGATAGGCTGAACAGGAATATCAAGGCCCGCATTATAGAGAAGTTGTTGATGGAGGATGTTCTCCTTAATTTTTCCCTGCGCTAAATAGTTTAGCGATTGGAAAACACAACCACCGCAGGAGGTTTGCACATCGCATTTAGAAGGTATTCTATCTGGGCTTATGGTTATTAATTTTTTGATTTTTCCCCTATAAACACCATTTCTTTTGTACGATATTTCGACAATGGCTTTTTCGCCAGGATAAAAACCTTTAACGTAGACTTTTCCGTCTTTGGTATTAGCGATGCCGAGTCCGGTATAACTTACCGCATGGCAAACCGCTTCAACTTCAAAAGGTTTAAATTTCATTAGGCTGCCACTTTATCTTTCGGAGCGGCCATTAAGTTCTTAATGAATTCCACTTCAGTCTTCAGGTCGAGCCGCGGGAAGAGAGGCGCTCCTTTCTTGGTTTGAAGAGCAGGACGCTTTTCAATGCTCTTTAAGCTTTCAAAGGTTCGAAGTTCTTCCGGCACTCCTAAACAATCTAAGAGTTCATCACTCTTACTGAGGATGATGGGTCTCAGCATAATAGCGGACGCATATAAAGCATCGGTTAAGTGTGATAATACCGATTCCAATTCTTCTCTCTTATTTTCATCTTTAGCGAGAGCCCACGGAGCGCTGTCTTGGATATATTTATTAGCTAAATCTAATAATTCCATGACTTTGATAATCGCGTCCGTCGGCTTAATTTCATCCGCTAACATTTCATATTCTTCGATGGTTTCATGGAGTTTCTTGGTGAGTTGTTGATCGAATAAGGAATAATTACCAGTAAAGACTGGCGCTACACCATTCGTGTACTTTTCCATCATCGAGAGAGTTCTATTGAGCAAGTTCCCAAAGTTATTAGCGAGGTCCATATTCAGTCTTTCGACAAATTGTTCCGGGGTGAATTGCCCATCTTGGCCGAAGAGGATTTCTCTCGCTAAGAAGTAACGGACACCGGCTAAACCAAAGTGTTCGACTAAGGGTTCAACGGGAACCGCGTTCCCTCTACTCTTACTCATCTTTCCGTCTTTCATCATCATTAAGCCGTGAACGATGACTCTATTCGGTTCTCTGAGGTTTAAGGCTTTTAAAAACATCGGCCAATAAATAGTGTGGAAACGATTGATATCCGCTCCGACGAGGTGGACGATTTCACAGTCCGGATCGAGCCAATATTTCTTAAAGTTGCTATCGTCTTTTTGTCTATAACCTAAGGCCGTTAAATAGTTGAATAAGGCATCAAGCCAGACATAGATAACGTGCTTCGGATTTTCTTTAACTTGAATGCCCCAGGTGAAAGAGGTTCTGGTGACCGATAAATCCGTTAAACCGGGTTTAATGAAGTTATTGATCATCTCTGTCTTTCGACCAATCGGGGTGATGAAATCGGGGTTTTTATCGTAAAAATCTAAAAGGAAAGGAAGGTATTTCTTACAGTTAAAGAAGTAAGATTCTTCGTCTTTTTGTTCGACCGGACGTCCACATTCGGGGCAAAGATGTTCCGGCCCCACTTGGGTTTCCGTCCAATAGGTTTCTTCATGGACGCAGTACCAACCTTGGTATTTTGCTAAATAGACATCGCCATTTTTAAGGAAGTCACTGAAAATACTTTGGATGGTTTCCACATGCCGAGGTTGGGTTGTTCTAATGAAATCATTTAAAGAAATATCTAAGGTCTTCCAAAGGGATAAAAATTTCACACTTAAAGTGTCGACCCATTGTTGAGGGGTCATGTTGTTTGCTAAAGCGTTTTTTTCAATCTTTTCCCCGTGTTCATCGAGACCGCTCAATAAGAAAGCGTCATAACCGATGGTTTCTTTCATTCGTTTAATGATGTCCGCCATAACGGTGCAGTAGGCCGTTCCAAGGTGCGGAGCAGCGCTGGGATAATAAATGGGGGTCGTGATATAGAATTTCTTACTCATGGTAATCCTCGCTTTCTTATAGAAAAGGCCACCCGGAGGTGGCCCTAGTTTTGTTACTTCGTGGTTTTTGTTTGATTAGCCTTAGCCAACTTCCGGTTGAATTTGTCGATAACCCCGTCGGCCATGACCGTTCTTTGCTTACCCGTATAGAAGGGGTGGCAATTCGAACAAGTTTCAACTTTGATTTCTTTTAAAGTCGAACCCGTCTTAAAGGTCGCTCCGCAGGAAACACAGGTGACGGTGCATTCGTGGTATTCCGGATGAATGTTTTTCTTCATAACTATCTCCTTTCGCCTTGTAGCTATGCTACAAAGAGAGCGGGTATATATTACCTAGGAATTTCGTCTTTCGCAATAAAATCTTTGGCTGAGAAAGTGACAAATCAATGCGGACTTAATCTTCGTCTTCTTCTTCTTTTTCAGGAGTGACTAAAAGCTTTTCCACCACTTGTTTATCATCGACCGCCAGAACTTCGATTTTTAAGTTTTGGAAATGGATGACATCCCCAACTTTCGCAAATTTATCGTCAAGAAGTTCAATGATGTAACCGCCGATCGTCGTGTATTCCGTATCGATTTCATCGTAATCGATATGGAAATCGTCACAGAAGTCTTCGAGGTTGAGTTGACCATCGACGATGTATGACCCGTCATTCCGTTTGGAAATCTGGGTTTCTTTTTCATCGTTTTCATCATAGATTTCCCCGACGATTTCTTCGAGGATATCTTCCTGGGTGATGATTCCTTCTAAGCCCCCATATTCATCGATGACGAAGGCGAAGTGTTCATGTTCGCGCTTAAAGACTTTTAAGATATCATTAACCTCAGTTGAACGGGGGAATTTTAACGGTTTTCGAATAATATCCTTGAGATTTGCGGGCAATTTTCCGATTTTTATCAACATCAACTCCCGGCTTAAAACGTAGCCTAAAGGATCATCGATCGTGTCTTTATAAACCGGAATCCGGCTATAAGTAAAAAGGTCGGTATTCTCTAAAACTTCGTCTAAATCGTCATCGATATCGATAGCGAGGATATCGACTCTTGGGGTCATGATTTCATAAGCTTCTGTATGGGTGTACCGGATAGTTTCATGAAGAATATTCGCTCTTTCTTCCGTGACTTGCCCTTGGTTTTTAATGTCTTCCACCATTTGGTGTAAGTCGTCTTCCCCAATCTCCACTTCTTTGATGTTTTTGGTGAAAGGTTTACTGACGATATTCCCGAAGCCACTGACCACAAAAGTGATGGGGAAGAATACATAGGTCAACGCATTGATCACCGGAGCGTACAATACACTCAACTTAAAGTTCTTAACCTTCCCGAAGGACTTGGCTAAGATTTCTCCAAAGAGAATCTTAAGAACTAAGACAATCATACTGGCGACTAGACCCCAGAATTCAGCGGTTTCGGAAATATTGGGTTGCCCACTTAAAATCAAATAAGCTAAATTAACACCGAGCAAGGTGGAAACGCTGTCGAGACCAGCATTGATGGTATCGTTTAATAATAAAATTGTCGAAATTGTCTTATCGTAACCTTTCGATAATTTGTAAGCTTCTTTTACGCTTCTTTTAGGATTAATTGAAAGCTCGTTCTCTAACTTATAAAGAGGAACGGAACCATAGACCATGTCGCTGCTACTGAAGAAGAAGGATAAACAGAGCAAGATTAAAAGGACGGCGGAGTAGACGATGATCATGATTTGATTCTCAGTCATGCGTTACCTCCTTGGCCTTTTGAGTCTTTTCTACCGTGTCGGTATCGTCCATGATTTCTTCTAAGATATCGTCCATAGTGATGATACCGATGATGTTTTCCCCGTCTTTTACCATCGCTAAATGGGTCTTTTCCTTGTTGAGCAGTCTAAAGGTATCCCCGAGTTTCGCATGAGGTTCTACAAAGATGGGGGAAACTAGAATCTGTTTAATATCGAGGTGCTCGTCTTTCGCGTACTCTTCAAAATAATTCTTCATGACTAGGATACCGACGATATCGTTCTTAGTCCGGTCGAAAACCGGGAGACGGGAGAACGGGATTCTCGCTAATTGGTTATTGAGTTTCTTAGTCGTTAAACGGTTAATATCTACCATCACAACTTTCGAAATCGGAGTGTAGACATCTTTAACTTCTAAATCACCGAAAGAGAAGATGTTATCAATGATTTCTTTTTCATCATTTTCAAAGAGAGCTTCGCTTTCTTCTTTCGCTAAATCCTTTTCTTCCAGGTTCACCGCATTATCGACCGATTCTAAAAGGTCTTCCTTACTAAAGATGTTGTCACTCTTGATGTGGAAGAGTTTATAGATACCTTTAAGAATCATGTGGAAGAGCCAGACGACCGGGAAAAGGATGATACCGACGAAGGTTAAGGGGTAAGCTAAAAAGACCGCCATTTTGTTGGGAAGAGCTTTGGAAAGAATCTTCGGAACAGTATCGCTGACGATATAGATTAAAAGGGCCATGACGACGGTGGAAAGGATGGCTTCCACCCCGTTATTGATTCCCATCGCGTTACATAAATTTAAGAAAAGAATCGCGCTCATCGCGGTCATCAAGGTCTGAACGATATTGTTTCCGACGAGCGAAGTAATTAAAGTATTATCAAACTTCTCCACTAATCTCACGACGAGTTTCGCGGTTCGATTGCCCTTATTGGCTAAAACCTGGAAATGGTATTTATTGCAGTTACTATAAGCGTTCTCAGACGCGCTAAAAAGTCCGCTGATTAAAAGCAGGACGACAATCAATATCCAAACCACGTATTGGGGCATCCCCCAAACGGTCATATCTCCATTATATTGGGCGCTGAGATTGAGAATGTTGCACAGGTGACTACACGAATCCGGGTCCATAACGAAGGGAATTATACCAAATCTAGGACTTTTAGCAAATTGTGATAAGTCATAGATAACTGTTATTACCCTTTTAAAAGAAACAAAAAGCCCGATAGATTCGGGCTCAATAATCATCTAATAAATATGAATAAAGAATTATAAATCTTTATTTTTTAAGGCACTCATTGGGGAAAAGTTTCTTGTATCTCGCAAGAGCTTGCTTGATACAATCTTTCGCGGCATCCGGTCCAAAATAACCTTCCACCGTCGTGCTTTTTCCATGTTCCAACTCTTTATAAACCTTAAAGAAGTGAGTAACTTCTTCTTCGACATGCCGGGGGAGTTCTTCAATCGAATATATTTTTCCGTAGAGTGGATCTTTCTCAGGAACCGCGAGAATCTTTTCATCCCCTTTCCCAGAGTCATTCATTTTAAGAACACCAATCGGTCGGCACCGGACCATCGCGAGGGGTACAATGGGGCCACTGCTGATAACTAAAACATCTAAGGGGTCATCATCTTCGCCCCAGGTTCTTGGAATAAAACCATAGTTATGAGGGTAATGGGTGGAGGTATAAAGGAAACGATCGAGGACTAAGGCTCCACTTTCATGGTCGATCTCGTATTTAGCGCTGCTACCAGCGCTGATTTCAATGACGGCCATAAAGGAAGATGCCGTCTGTTTTTCAAGGGGTACAGAATGGATTAAGTTCATGCCTTAACTATACTAAATATTCGTCTTGAGGTAAATTGCCTAAAAGAAAACGGCCCGAAGGCCCTTTGTGTCGCCGCACGGACCCATCCGTCCCCGAAACTACGATCTTCTCCGTTCCAAGGCGATCATGCCGCGTTTCCCTAAATCAGCGAACGACTTTTTCAAAATATCCTTTGCTCATGCCCAGGCAACCGGGCGACGGGAAAACGCAGGCGCCGTCTGGCTTATCCGGGCTTGCCAAGGGGCGCGCC
>UQOB01000032.1 GCA_900542595.1 uncultured Mollicutes bacterium
CTTCAAAGTTGCTATGAATATTGACTTCATCAGGAATGCCAAAAATCGCAACCGTTCCATTATCTGGTATACCATACTTGTTTCTTAACCCAGCTATTTGTTCTTCTTTTTCAATGTTAAATGGTGTGATAGTAGTTGATGTTTTATCCTCGTCCATATTGAATCTTAAACCGCTGGCTTTCCCATCTCTGAACGAATAATATTCAGCACTCTTTTCTTGATAAGCACTAACCCTCATTACGTCGGAAGCACCAAGGCCAAACATACCTCTTACACGATCAAAACTCTCTCCTTGATTGTTATCTTCGCCTCTAACAGAAAATATTTTAGTTAGGGTTTCAAGGCTCATGCCTTCAGCATTATCGATGACCCGTATAGTATATTTTTCTTTATTTTTCCTTTGTGGCTTGTGAAGTTCAACGCGAACGATTCTCTCCCCAGAAAAATCCTTTAACCTACTATAAGAATCTAATGAGTTTGTTATTAATTCAGCTATTTCCCTATATAAATCTCCATCGAACCTTTCATTTATATTACGTCCAACTAATCTTTTTGCATCCTTAACGACAATAGTATTATCTTTATTTTCCATATTATCTGATTCCTTTCTCGGTTATTTTTTTCTTTTCAGAAAACGCCTTCAGTGAAGCTTCAATTTTTGAAATTAAGTTTACACATGGTTCATCATCTATAGACTTTGCGTAATCTTTAATCTTCTTACATTGGCCTAATAAGTAGTCAATTCTTGTAAACGGTATAACCTTGAACAACTTCCAGATTATTGATTCTGAATAATTAGGATTTTCTAAGTAGTCTTTATATATGGCTGAATCCACTAAATCACGATATTCCTTGCTACTTAACTTAATTTTGGTTATGTCATGATTAGCAACGATTCTACTACTAACAAAGGCTTTTCCTTCTAATCCGTCACTTACTTGTTTAGCCAAAGCAAGTCCCTGTTCAGTTAAAACATAACTAGTATTTGGCTTCCCAGTTGCTAAGTTTCTCTCACTTGGTCTTAAATGCATCAAAGTTCTATTTAAACCGGCTATATCAGGATATTCTGGATAATCACTAGAAAGCTTAAATTCCTCAGGAAAGAATTTATAACAAGCCACACAAACATTATCAAATGTGGTAGGTATATTATTGTTCGCTAAATAATAAATAGTATATACAGCCATTTTTTCTCTCGAAGAGATACCTGAATATTCCTCGAACTTAAATGGTTTTATTTGTTTTATAAATTCAGAATAATTTTCCATTAGAACTTAAACCTCTCTTTGCTAGATCCAAAATCAAATTTGCTTTTTGCGTCCTCCAACGCTACTTCAATTGCCTTAAACATTTTCTCAACTTCCTCTTTTGTGTATTCATAATTATTAGTATTGCCACAATTGGAAAGAAGTCTTATATCATCAATAACTTTATTTGTACGATTAGAAGCTATTTTTAAGAAACGATCTCGCCTTATATTTGCCATATATATGCCTCCTTTTTCTAAATTATATATTACAAAATCAAAAAGCACAATAGTTCTTACACTATATTTTAAAAATGTAGTATATAAATTAACTATTTCTACAAAAAAAGACCTGACATTTAAGACAGATCTAATAGTTAAATAATCACTAAAATATTTCTCGGCCGACGCCCTTTACTTTTTCCCAAAATGCTGCTCGTTTTTCAGAATTTCTTTTATCTTCAGCGGAGATTAATTCGAAATTAGGACCTTCAGCATAGCTATTTATAGCCTTCGTTACTTCTTGAATTAATTCCTTTAACCTACATGAATGCAAATATCTTCTCCTCAACTTTATTATTTCACGAGCAAAGCTTTTTGCTGATGAGCAATTTGACATCTTTTTCAATTCTGAAAGAGCTTCTCTTAAAACATCTAGAGAATAGACACATTTCAAACACTTAGAAAAGTCCTCTTGTGCTAATTTGCGCTCGTCAATATTCGTATATTTATTTTCATATACTGCATCATCAACTAAATCAATCGGAACAAGATAATAGCAAATACCATCGCCTTTCCAAGGAGGCTGAAAAAAGTGCCTTTCGATAATTTTGTATTTGGTTTTGCACTCCTCACACTCTATGTATGGTCTTCCAAATTCAACGCGATTCCAATCGTCTTCTTGCACTTCTTGAACTAGTACCCCTTTGCCACATGGGCATATTTCTTTTTTGTAACTTTTTTCCCAGCTCATAAGTCCTCCTTTCTTTTATAGGGTTAACTAATAGTCTTTTTTTAAAAAACAAGAACAATTGGTTGAGAGATTTGAAAATTACACATGGTGAATTTTATTTCATTATTCTAATTCAAACTATAAAATAGAGTATCGATATCGTTTCTTTTTGATTCAATCTTTTTAAACAATTCTCTTTGATATATTAATTCCTGTTTTATTAAAGAAATGATTTTATTCTCTTTATCTTTATCAAAATTAGGTATCTTAAATTTCTTAATTTTATCAAGACCAAGTTTCATTACAGTAGTAATTGTATACTCTTTTTGAATTTGGGCCTTAAAAATATAAGAATTGAAAAAATAATAGTAAAATTCATTGTTGATTACTTTAATTGGTTTTAACTTAACAAAATTTTCTGACAAAATGAGATTATTTGGCAATATGTTCAGTTTATCAGTATCAACAAAACCTATTTTTCCTAAAGTACCGACATTAGACACACAAAAATCGCCAGTAACAATTCTATAACGATATAAGATGTCAAATGTATCTTTACGTAAATACGGAATATTACCTCGATCAATTCCCAAAAGACTAACTTCATTAGGCCTTAGGTATAAATAATCTGTTTCAACATTAGAGAACGTATCGCCCTTAGGTACTCTTTTTCCTCCAGAAACAATAAATTTTTTCTCAATAGATTCCCATTCTTTTGTTTCAATTTGCTTAAAATCAAAATGTTTAAAATATGATTGGTTATGATAACTGAATCTAAGTAAATTATCGCCGCCAATTGTCTTGAGACTCGTTATAAAAAGTTTTTTATCTTTTTCCCAAACTGGGATTTTAGTAACTACAGAAAAACTGTTATCTATTATTTTTTGTATGTCTTTTCGTTGCTTTAGTAAGATATCAAACTCATCAATGTTCAACTTTAAGTCGTTTTCGACCTTTAAAAACGAATTAGGAATACGAATTTTTAAAATATCTGATGGCTTAACTCTTCGCTGATTTTTTCCACTCTCCAAATAGCCAAGCACATCTAAAAACTTGTTAGAAGTCAATATAAAGAATATAAAATATGGGTTTATTGAAGGATTATTAAAAATGTATTCAACAAGTTCAGAAGAGCCTAAGTACTTATTATGATTAAGATTTAAAAACATAGTGCCTAATCGAGGAGTCATCTTAGCTATTACTAAATCGCCCTTTTCTAATATCACTTTATCTGAATTTATTGAAGCTACCTTACTAGGTGTTATTTTATTAAATCTTTTTTCAATACCATCTAATTCTATTAAAGACTCTTCTTCTTCCAAATCTCCTTTTTTAATTTTTACGCTTTGTATCGGCGAAATTACTTCTGATAAACATATTGAATTATTTACCGTTAAAGAAAACGGATTAAATTTAAGAACTTCGCTAACATAGTGCATTCCAAAATCAACTCGAAGCTCTTGGTTTTTAGAAATCTTATTAAAGGTTGAAATAAATGTTTTCATTAATAATCCCACTCCACATTTCTTAAGAAATCTAGAATAGTATCTTCTACTCCATCATCAACTAAAATCTCATTTTTATCGTTGGTTCTATATAGATCATTAGGTGTTTCTTTTATTCCCCTACTAGTCCTTTTATACCCTATTTGTTCGGCTTCGGCCATATATATATCATAATTAAGGGTCTTGGAAATTCTAGAGAAAACCCAACCTATATTAGCATTTCCATACTCTTCGACCGAATCAGAATCGGGTTTGGTTAAGCTTTCTAGTATGTCTCGATATTTTTTAGCTAATAAAGAAGCATCAAGAGATTCATCACCTTTTTCTAGATAATCTCCTAAAAAATCAATAATTATTCGCTGAAAATCATTGTTATTAAGTCCAGCTAAGCTACTGTACCTATTACTTCTTCCGTCTAATAATATTGAAATGATATTTTTTATTTTAGTTTGTTCTGACGTCCAATTTGAAACTAAACTTTTCCAAATTTTATCATATCTTTTAACTTCTTCTTCGGTTTTTTTCTGAGCAAATAATATACTTGTTTTAGTTGCTGTGTAAGGTTTAAAGGTTAAATCCGGTAAAGAGACAACGGCTTTTATTTTGAAATACTTATACAAAAATAAACGAATATATCTATTATCACTCGTGTCGAAAATGCTTTCTGGAAGAATGACGGCCAATCTACCGTTTGGCTTTAAAAGTTGATAGTGTCTTTCTATAAATAAATTTTCAGAACATTCCTTTTCGCTAAAAATATAATTATCACTTAATTGTCGTTGA
The DNA here is from genome assembly GCA_900542595.1 of uncultured Mollicutes bacterium. Taxonomy (GTDB): domain Bacteria; phylum Bacillota_I; class Bacilli_A; order RFN20; family CAG-826; genus UBA4951. Next base: position 4,487 of record UQOB01000032.1, read on the forward strand.
GTTTCATTATCTAATTTAACTGAAAATGGTGGATTAGTTAGTATTAAATCAAAATGCTCATTGACTTTTTTGTCATAAATAGACGAGTCTCTTTCTTTATCCAACTCATTTACTCCACCGTTTTTTAAATACATATGAAAAGGTAACAAACCATCACCTTTTTGTCCGCCTACAAACACGTTAGCAGAGCCGTCACCATGCAATATCATATTTACTTTAATAGAAGTACCTAAATTGAAATTCAATTCACAACCATAAACATATATTTGAGCCCATGAATTTTCTCTATTTTGACTTGGGAACCATTCAATCATTTTATTTTGAACCGCACGTTTTGAACTGACCTTATCTTTAAAACGATGATTAATATTTTCGGTAATAAATTTCATATATTCGATGAGGAATGTACCACTGCCGGCAGAGCTATCAATTAAATAAGGTATCTCTTGTTTTGTATTGATCTTATTAATAGCCAATTTATCAGCTTGGATTCCCCAAAGCATAAACTTAACTATGTTTATAGGTGTGAAAAACTGACCTTTTGATTGCTTAAAACCTACTCGTACAATTGACTCGAAAAAATCGCCGAGAATATCCTTTCCAGATACACTATTTTTGCCATCAACAAATGAATATCTTTCTAATTGCTGAACAGTATATCTAAGTTTGTTTAATGAAAATTTATTCGTATCAATTACATATGATTTATTGATAACGTCCCTATCAGTAATATTAAGACGATCGCTAAGTGCTTTCCTATAAATAGCGTTTATTCTATTAAAAAGCACATCATTTTCTTCATATGTTTCTATTCCGTTTTGGTCATAAACAAGACATTGAAACCCATATTCTTGTCCGTCCTCCGTAATATCCTCATCTTCAATTTTAGCTAAAATCAAATTAGTTAATGATGCAAAAATTTCATTATCATCTGTTGATCCGCCACCCCATAAAACATTATGCAGATCGTCTTGCAATTTATTTAATATCTGTTGAGAAAAATTAGTCTCAAGATCTTTTGAAGATTTTTTATATACGGCGTTTTTTTAGAAATTCCATAATTAGCCGGCAACTCATCTGTAGAATTTCTCTCATCTTTCCAATCGGCAAAATTTGCATATTTTTTGTTATCAATAATGATACATTCGTCTTTAATTTGATCCCCTATTATGTCAAGTGTATACCAAACCAAGTACTTAACATCCATTGGTGGATTGTCATAATGAGCCATTCCAGCAACTTTAAATAATTGTTCTTCAATGTATTTATCCGTATTTAAAGAATGATAATCATGAGGGGATTTCAATTCCACAAACAAAAAGCATTCATTATCATTGTGGTGAACAATAACATCTATTCTTGATTTAACCGCTTGAATGGCAGGTCTTCCAGAAGAAAATTCTCTTTCAACTTCTATAGAATTTAACGAATATCCAAGTTCATTAACTAAACGAGTTAAAAAATATGCTCTGACTATTTCTTCATCCCCTCTAATGACTGAAATAGTATCTGCATTTTTGATTAAACTACTATACTTAATTTGTTTGTTTTTATAGTCAAAAATCTCAACAGCTTTGATTGGTCTTGAATCAATATATTCTTTAATAAGTTTTTTTGTTCTTCAGTAAAATAAGTGTCCATGATTCTCTTCACCTCATTTAATCATCTAATTTCATGCCAATCTCATTGAAGAGAGCGACAAGTTTCTTTTTGGTTTCCATGTTTGGTTCGAACTTACCTCTTTCCCATCTGGAGATGGAAACAAAAGTAACACCTAATATTTTAGCAAGTTCCTCTTGCGTTAAGAATTTTCTCTCTCGATACTCTCTGATCTTTTTAGCGTAATCAAACATATGGTCACCTCATTATCACTGAACACTATTTTAACACAAAGTCGATAAAATTACGATAGAAATCCTTAACTTTGGTGAGCTTTTTACTCAAGAAAGGACAAAAAGTTTTTTGTGCTATAAAAAGTTTATTGTGATATAAAAAGTTTATTGTGCAAAATCGAGACTTGTATCGTCTTTAAATTGAGATAAGCAAATTCTACATCTATGCTCAATTTATGTTAAATAACTGCTAAATTTTTCTAATTTTGGTTCAAAAAAAGGCTTGATTAGCCATTTCTAGCGTATCAAACCTATGCTTTCTTTATGGAGCACCTGGCGGGAATCGAACCCGTGTAGCCAGCTTGGGAAGCTGGTGTTCTACCATTGAACTACAGATGCAGCGAACGCCTAATAATTATACAAAAGAAGGCGTCCTTGTCTAGTTAATCTTTCCGGATTTTCCCGCTGACGCCGTGGAGGCGGTAGCTGGCATTTTGCTTTTCGCTCATCTCTTTTGCGAAGGCTAAAGCTTCCTTCTGGGTCTTAAAGAACTTTAAAGCCTTTTCCCCATTCCCCAGTTTCACCTGCCACATGTTTTTATCTTTTCTTTGGGTGACGTGATACACCTTAGCGGTGCTCACCTTCTTTGTCTCCACATTCTCCTCAACTTTCTTCGCCATATGTGTTACCTCTTTATTTAATTCTAACAAAAAATTAATAATGGGTTTAATTATTTATTAAGACTAAGAAGAAAGGTAAACTATCCTCATGAAAAAACTTATATATATCCACTGCTATTTCCGGGAAGAAAGCCGGACGAAACGCCTCGCTTCTTCTTTTCTTCATCACTTAAAAAAAGATTATGAAATCATCCATTATGATCTCAATGATTTTGACCTCACTCCGATGAGTAAAGATAGCTTTGGGGAAGAACCTAATCAAAATTTATTGTGGGTGACGGATAGTATCAAAAACGCTGATGTGATTGTTTTAGCCTGTCCTTTCTATGATATGGGGCTCCCGGGGAGAGTGAGAACTTTCCTTGAAAAGATATCAATTCCGAACATCATGTTCTTAGATGATAAAAAGGTAACCTGCCATCCCCTCTTAGATAAGAAACCTTCCTTTTATTACATCACGACGAGAGGCATGCCGATTGAAAGTAATTCCTCCCAAGATGGAGCGTCTTTCTATCTTAAAGCCCTGTCGACTTTATGGGGTTTTCAATATAAAGCCACGATCGGGGCTAATAACCTGGACTACAGCAGTCCTAAAGAAATCGAAGAACGCCTCCAAACAGCGGTCGAAGAAGGATTGAAGATTTTCCAAGAAAATGAACGATAAGGACTTACTCGAAAAGAAAGCTCAGGCCCTCTCGGGGAAAAACTATTGGGAAACCAAAGATATCCCAAATCTTAACCTTGAAAGCCTGGCCTTTTCGGACGGTCCAACCGGCATTCGAAAACAAGTTGAAGGGAAAGATAACTTAGGAATCAATCAAAGTTTACCCGCTATACTTTTGCCGTCCCCGCTTAACCTTGGGCAAACCTGGTCGAGAGAATGTCTTTTTAAAGCCGGGATAATCCTCGGGCAAGAAACCAAACGGCTCAATGTTGACTGTGTGCTTGCACCTGCGATGAACTTAATAAGGTCACTTTATAACGGACGGAACTTTGAATACTATTCTTCGTCCCCTTATTTAACTGGTGTTATAGCATCTTCCTTTGTTGATGGGCTTCACGATGAAAATGTTGGGTCCACTATTAAACATTTCGCTTTAAATAACCAAGAAACGGCCAGGATGATCAGTAACTCGGTCTGTGATTTAAGAGCCTTACATGAAATCTATCTCAAGCCCTTTAAAATGGTGATCACCAAATGTAAGCCCACTTTTCTCATGGGGAGTTATAACCTCGTCAATAATGAATATGTGTTAGAAAGCTCTTACCTCTTAAAAGATGTTCTGCGGGATATGTGGGGCTATGAAAACGCGGTAATCACCGACTGGGGAGCGTTAAACAATAAGATTCTCGCTCATAAAAATGGCTTAGCCTTAGAAATGCCTTTTAGTAGTAACGAAGCCGATTTATCTTTAGTAGATGCCGTACGTAACAATGAAATTACTGAAGAAGATTTAGATGAAAGAATAAAAGAACTTAAGCATTCGATTAATTCCTTAAAGATAAAAGGTGAACCAAAACCAATAGAAAAAGATGATTTACTCCATATCACTGAAGAAAGCTTTGTCTTACTTAAAAATACTGATAACTTCTTTCCGATGACTAAGGAAGAAGACATCCAAGTTATCGGATATTTCTTTTTAAACCCTCGAATTCAAGGTTCTGGCTCGGCGAGAATTAATCCGATAGAGCAAACTTCTTTTAAAGAAGTCTTCGATAAGCATCACCTTAAATATACTTATTTTCCGATCTTAGAAAGTAAGAAGCATAAGGAACACCTTAACCGAAGATATTTTGATCACCTCGATAAGAATAAAAAGATTCTTTTAATCTTAGGGAACCCCGACTTTAAAGAGAGTGAAGGATCTGACCGAAAAACTTTAAGGTTTACGAAAGCCCAAGAAGAACTCTTAAGTTACATTACTTCTAACTTTAAAAATGTTGGTTTACTTATCCTTAATGGTGGGCCCTTAACAAGCTCTACTCTTCAAAGTTCTAACCTCAAAGGCCTCTTCTACGGGGGTCTCCCAGGGATGTTAACATGTGAAGCTTTTTATTATCTTTTAACTGGAAAAGCTAATCCCTCTGGGCGTTTAAGTTTTATCTATCCGAAAGACGAAACAAGTCTAAAAGTCGTGTGCACACTCCCTAATAATGTTCTCTATAAAGAATCCGTGTTCTTTAAGAATGTTAAGGAGGATGAAACTCTTTTTCCCTTTGGTTATGGCTTAAGTTATAAAGACATAATTTATGAAGATATCGTTCTTAAAGAATGCTCTTTAAAGGACAATAAATTAGACGTGGAAGTAACCATTAAGAACCAAAATAAAGAGCCGATTAAAGAAGTCATTCAAATCTACTTAAAAACCGAAATATCCGGCTTAAACCCGCATAAATTGATTGGTTTTTCGAAAATCGAACTAAAAAGTGAAGAACGAAAAATCATAGCAATTCCTTTGTCTTTTGAAGAATTTAAGATTTTTGATATCAAGAGTAATTCCTTCCGCTTGGTTAACGGAAAATATCAAATAGAAGTTGGAAAAGACTCTAAAAATATTCTTAAATCTTTCCCTGTTGAAATCGATGCTGAAGATAACGTAAAAGTCCCAGAAGTATATCTCACTTACCAAAAGGGTGAACAAACGGATGACAGCTTTTTAGCTTTACCCGGCGTTAAACTTCTCGACAAAGAAAAGGAGGTGACGATGAATAGTCCCCTCCTGACTTTAAAGCGTTGTTACTTAGGCTTTATCTTATTCTCATTAATCATCCGTTTCGGTCACTCCATCGCGAGAAACGGCTTCCCGGATAAGGACGCTTTCGTCTTGATGATCAGCTATATGCCGCTTAGGACACTAAAGAGCTGGAGTAACGGCCACTTAAAAGACGGCTTCTTTGATTTCCTTTTAAAATGGGTGAATGGTCACCGCGGTAAAGCAATTAAAGCTCTATTTAAGAGAAAGAAATAAAGTTTGTTGATTATTCGCTTCTTAAGGCCTCGACCGGGTCTTTTTTCGCTGCGAGTCTGGCTGGGATGACCCCAGAGACAAGGGTTAACAAAATACTGACAAGGATGAGGACCAGTGCGAGGTACCACGGAAGAGCGGCGATCGTGAAGATACCAGTGAAGGAACCGACAATGACGTTGATGATGAGTTGGATGATATAAGTAGTCGCAATCCCGATGACCCCACTGATGCCACCGATGATAAAGGTTTCAGCGTTAAAGAGATTACTGACATCGATCTTCCGACCACCGAGCGACCGAATAACTCCAATTTCTTTGACCCGTTCGATGACGCTGACGTAGGTGATAATCGCGATCATGACGGTCGATACGACGAGCGATAAAGCGGTGAAAGCCACTAAGGCGAAAGTAACGATATCAATCATGTTCCCGATTAAACTCATGACGATCGCCATGTTATCGGTATAGACGATATCGCTTCTTTGGTCACCGGTTAATTCTTTTCCGTTAACGGTGATAGTTTCGTCCCCGTTCCACTTATCGAGGTAAGAGGTGATGCGGTCTTTATAGGTAAAATCTTTCGCGTACACCTCAATCCTGCTCGGAGTATTCATCCCCCCTAATTCTCTTAAGGTTAAAGTAGTAATTTTCACCCCGCTTTGTTGAATGCTGGCCATGATCATCGGGGTACCGACGCTGGAAAGTTGATCGGTATAAGTTTTCCCGTTGAAATAGAAATCTTGGTTATAGAAGAGACCGAAGTTCGGAGTGGTATCCGGTTGAATGACGGAGGTATAAGTATCCATACCCAAGAGCCGTAAAACATTAGCGACCAAGGAATTATAGTTATCGTTTCTAAACTTCTGGCTGAAAGCGGGTGTGAAGTAGAACCCAGCCTTTAAGCAACCATAGTTAACCCCTTCTTTGGGTTGCACAATGCCGGTAATCTTGAGTTCTAAGGGTTCTCTTGTAAAGCTGGAATCGACTTCATTCTTATAAGTGAACGTTAAACTCTGTTCACCTTGGGCCGGGATATTCATCGAATAAATCGCATCATTGGGATAGTAGTAGAAAGTCTTATTTAAAAGTTCATCGGGGGTAAAGGTATCTTTATCCATCGAGGGATCGTAATGTGGGTCCTCCAAAGCTTCATAGACCCGATTAAAGAATTGATCTTGCGAATAGTACCCGTATTGCCCGAGGAAGAGGTCATTGACCATCCCGTCGTTACTTAAAACTAAGAGGATTTCGTTTTCTTTAGTGGGGAGGTAGCTGGTTTCCGGGTCACTGACGAAATCATATTGACCGGCGATAAAGTCATTATTGTTAGGGAGTTGTTTAAAAGAGTAGGCCGCGATCGGGACGTAAGGAGCGGCATCGGCCCCATCGGTCAATTCCAACATTTTCGTATACATATTGACGATGGAAGAAAGGCTGATGGTCTTTTCTTGTTCGGTATAACCATCACCACTACTATTTCCGACATCAACTTTAACATCGGTGTAGAGGTTATTAGAGATATTTTCACCGTAATAGTACGCGATAGCGTTATACCAGTCCTCCGGCATATCTTGCACGAAAGTTAAATAATCATCGGTGATATCGTTTTGAATGCCTAAATTCTTGACGTCCCCGAACATATTGATGAGCTGTTGGACGACGTTATCGACTTGAATGACCCCGTCTTCCGTGTTGTCTTTAATGATTTCGCTTCCTTGACTAAAGGAGATGGAACCATCGAAAAGCGCTTGTAAATTCATCGTTTCTTCATCAACCGCGATCGGGTTCCCGGAAATCATGTCGTTTTGAAGGCCGTTAATGTAGTTCTGGACGCCACTACTGACGCTTAAAACCGCTCCGACCCCGATGATACCGATGGAACCAGCGAAACAGACCATGGCCGTTCTTTTAATTTTCGCTCTTAAGTTTTGAGCGGATAATTTAAACGCGCTAAAGAAGGAAAGTCTACTCTTTCTTTCCGGCAAAGGTTTCTTCGTTTCATGTTCTTCTTCTTTATAAGAATAGGGATTACTATCTTCAATGATTTCCCCGTCTAAGAGGCGGACGATTCTCGTGGAATATTTCTTCGCTAAGTCGGGGTTATGGGTGACCATGATGACCAAACGGTCTTTGGCCACCTCTTTTAAAAGATCCAAGACTTGGAGAGAAGTCTTGGTATCTAAGGCCCCGGTCGGTTCATCCGCTAAAAGAATTTCCGGGTTATTGATTAAAGCTCTCGCAATGGCGACCCTTTGGCATTGCCCACCGCTAAGTTGATTAGGTTTCTTTTTATATTGCCCTTGAAGACCGACCTTATCGAGCATTTCTCTCGCTCGACGTTGTCTTTCTTCTTTCTTAATCCCGCCGATTGTTAAAGCTAATTCAACGTTTTCTTGAATGGTTTGTTGGGGAATTAAGTTATAGCTTTGGAAAACAAAACCGATTCTTTGGTTTCGGTAAGTATCCCAATCTCGATCTTTAAATTGATCGGTGCAAATCCCATCAATATAAAGTTTCCCTTTTGTCGCGTGGTCCAAGCCCCCGATGATATTTAAGAGGGTCGTTTTCCCGCAGCCAGAGGGCCCAAGAATACTGACGAATTCTTTTTCTCTAAACGAGATGTTGAGGTTTTTTAAGGCGTGCACCACACCGCCGGCGACTTTATAGTCTTTACTTAAATTTTCTAGCTTTAACATACCGGGGAATATTGTAGGAAATACCCCTAATTTTTCAAGTAATATTGTAAATAGTTTGGTTACGAATGTTCTAATCTTAATTTTCAAAAATAGAATACAAGAAAGCATCGATATTCGTGCAAAACCCCCGTCTTTTTAAAGAAAAAGAGTTAAGCGGTTTCATGGCTTAACTCTTTGATATTTGGAGTTATTAAGTCCTTAGAGCGCTAAACCTAACAAGGCTTTAATTTGCCCGAAGACGAGGTGGTCAGTGACCGTATGTTTACTATTTAAACAAGAGAAACTCACGACCGCGATACCGGTCCTGGTATTAATGGGGAGGTATAAGGGTTTTGCATCCTGAAGGGTGTCGCTTCCCTTCCCGGCGGGAAGGTTATTGGTTTTCACCCGCTCGATGACTGCTTGTTCATGGGGACTATCCCAGAACGAACAATCTTCGTTATTCCAGATCGCCCTCGCGTTTTTCTTCCCGTAAACCGCGCAGCTCCTCATAAAGGAACGGGGCAAGATATCCGCTACCGTCTTTTCCGGCTCTTTCGATTCTAAGATCTCGGTTTTAATGACGTTATGGATATCGAGCGTCCTATTAGCGGTCCGATATTTCCTATGCAATTTCTTCGGTTGAAAGAGGTCTAAGAAGAATTGGACAAGTTCGTTACTCTTATACCCGGTGTGATTGCTATCCGGGACGATAAGAATCTGAAGATTCGGCATCCGAGCGATAAACTTATCTTCTAAGCCGTTCTTGTTAACTTTCAAATGATGTGAGACTTTTTAGTCCTTGCTTACCTCTTATCTTAATTAAATCATTTTTAAGTGCAACTTCTGCTTCATTTGAGGTCTTGCATTTAAGTATAAATCTTAGTCTCACATCATTTAATAAGTACAAAGTGAATATTTTTTTATTAATACCAAGAGGATAGAAAGCAGTCATCGAAATAATTTAATTTAACAATTTAACTTATTACTTATAGAAAAGAAAAAAACGCCTCGAGAGGCGCTGTATCTTACGAGTGATTTTTCAACACAGGATCATTTTTACTGGTGGGTGCTAAGAGGCTCGAACTCCTGACCTTCTGTACGTCAAACAGATGCTCTCCCAACTGAGCTAAGCACCCAGGCGGATTTTCCGCTTGCTTATAATACTTACATCTTTTTCTTTTTGCAAGACGAAAAAGACGAATTTTCGTAACAAAGTTATAGAAGCACTTATCCCATATATAAAGTAAATAAAGACCTAAATTTATCAAAGAAAATCAACACATTTTAAACTGGGTTTTGAAAAAATAGTCTTACAATAGTGTTGCAAAAACGAAAAAACCTCGAATTTATCGAGGTAATTAGCAATTTGGTGCCGTCTAACGGAATTGAACCGCCAACCTACTGATTACGATTCCCGTTTTTAGGATTTAGCACCTGAAAATTTGGTAAATTATATAATCTTAAAATT
>UQOB01000033.1 GCA_900542595.1 uncultured Mollicutes bacterium
CAGCTGAGCGGCGGGGAGGGCGGTTTTAGTCATCGGTATCGTCGCGGTCGTCGTCTACCGTTTACTCAAAAGCGCCGGCGGAAATGTCAAAATTCCCGGGGGCTGGCAGTTCAGTTGGAAATGAATAAGTTAACGGACTGTTCTTTCGGTCTGCTCCCGAGGGAAAAGGCTTTACAAAACGGGATTACAAGTCTCGACGATAACGAACTTTTAGCGATTATTCTGGGGAGGGGGACGAAAGATTGCTCCGTCCTCGTCCTCAGTAATCTCTTGCTCAGCCATTTCGATACCTTGAAGGATTTAAAGAACGCGAAAGTGGAGAATCTCTGCGATTTTAAAGGGGTCTCGAAAGTCCAGGCTCTTAGGGTTTTAGCTTCGCTTGAGCTCGGGGTCCGACTTAAAAACCGTCGGGACCAAACATGGGACAAGAAACGGATCATCGAGGATGCGAAAAAACGGATATTAGAAGAGACGCAGGAAGTAGTTATCCTCTATAGTTTTAGCGATAATATGCATCTTTTAGACCGGGAAATCATCTTTAAAGGAAACGAGAAAGAAGTGGCCTTTAGCTATGACTTAATCGGGAAGAAACTGCGGTTATGGAAAGCTAAAAAGTATGTCTTGATTCATAACCACCCATCGGGAGTAAGTTTTCCTTCCAGTTTAGAGATTACTCAGACGGAAGAGTTGAAGAAACAAGAAGCCTTGAGACCTTATGAGCTATTAGACCACATCATTTTTGGAAATGACCGTTATTTTTCCTTTAAAGAAAATAAGCTCATTTAGTACTATTAATCGAAGTTTTTCGAAATTATTAGTAGTTTTTTAGTTATTTCCTCTTTTTTTCTTCTTTTCTTTTTCTTACAATAGAGGCATGGTTGAGACAAAACATGCGATCCGTTTTACGGATGAAGAATATTTAAACCAACGAGAGGTGGGAAAAGCTTTAGGCACCAGCCTCATCGATGATATTTGGCGGGATATTGAAGAATATCGGACGAAACACCAAGTTTCTTTATCGACCCAAACGATTGGAAATAAGCATTATGTCCTGACTTTAACCCAAGCCATTAGGGATAAGGTCTTACTTTTAGCCGATAAATGCCGGACTTTCTTTAATCTTTATAACAAAGAAAAAGATCAATCGAGTTTAAAGAAAGTCACCCGCAGTTTATTAGAACCGATCTTAAGCAGCATCAACCAGATTGAGAACGCTCAGATGAGTGAACTCAGTATCCGCGCTCTCTTAAACGGCACATACCAAGAAGATAATCCCTTCCATGCGAAAGTTATCGCCTATAAAGATTTACTGGAAGAGCTTTTAAAAGAACCGATTGAAGAAGATGGTTTCACCTTTTTAGCGGAAGCCTATCGCCGGCTCTTAAAGCAAGAAGAATTAACTTCTTTCTTCCGGATGAAAGATTTCGATAAATCAGCCGTTCGGAACCGTTTTGTGATGGATGCGTGCTATGAATACGCTCCATACCAAATGGTGGAAGTTTTGCTTAATCCTTTGATTCAAGTCGATTTAGAAGATAAGAAACACTCGGCTATTATCCGGGCTGTTCTCGCCGCTTATTATCTTAGTTACATTAAACCTTTCGACGAATTTAACTATGAGCTCGCTTGCCTTTTAGCTAAAAAACAAATGGCGGAAGAAGGCGAGGCGGCGGCTTATCTTTTACCCTTTGAAGTCTTCTTTAAGAATCGTTCGGCCTTAAAGCCCTTGATGGATGAAACCGAAAAGAGCCACGACCTGACTTACTTCCTTTTAGCGTTCATTTCTTCGATGAATATAGAAGTGGAAAAAGCCTTAACCACTATCCGGGAAAACAAGATCCTCGCTTATAAAGATGAGTATTACCAACCGGAAAACATCAAAGTGGAACCGGAAGTTAAGGAAGAACCCGTCTTGGAAGAAGAGACGAAAGAAGAGGAACCCATCGATGAACCCTTAGAAAGCCCATCCTTTAAAGAGGAAGTGCTCGATAAAGAGGAAAGGGTCGAAGAAGTTAGACAACCAATCGAAGAAGCTAATGAAGTTCCTAACGTTCTGAAAATCGATGAATTATCGGCTGTTCCTTCTAACTTTAAAGAAGAAAGACTTTCCGAAAAAGAAGTTAAAGAATACGCGCGGTACCTCTTAGAGACAAATCCTTCTTTAAGTCGGAACCAAGCTAATTTCTTCGCTAATCACTGCACAGTCGGTAGGTATTACACCATTCAACAATTTAAAAAAGAATGCAAGACGGCTTACGAAACCGCGAGAACTTCGATGGATAAGTTAGCGAAAGAAGGCTATTATGAAAAGCGGCAAGTGAAGAACAAGTTCGTCTACACGGTCAAAAGTAAAGGAGACAATAAGTAACTATGGATAGATATTTAAATAGTCTTGTTTTAAGCGGGCTCTTCGATAACCCGGCTTTTATCGTCGTCGGGATCATCTTACTTTTCGGGGTGATTGGGCTTATAGCGTTCCTGCTTCAAAAGTATGTTCCTTCTTTAAAAAACACCGATAAGAAAAAAGGTGAAAAAGAAATAGCGGAAGAAGAGGTCAAACGGTTAATTGAAACTGATGATAACCTCGAAATGAAGGAACAAGTCAAAGAAGTTTTAAAGAAGAGTGAAGAAGACTTAAAGAAACCGACGGAAGATGAGATTCTCCGTGATGAAATGAGTCGAACCATCGAAGATGTCGACGATAAAGAAACCATCGAAGCGATGAATAAATACCGGGAAGAACACCCGGAAGAAGAACAAGAAGCTGAAAAATCCCAAAAAGAGGATGAAAAGCACTAAACCCCTTTCTTTATACATCCATCTTCCTTTCTGTAAGAGCTTTTGCACCTATTGCGATTTCCCTAGGCTCTTCTATAAGGAAGATTTTTTGTTGCCTTATTTAGCGGCTTTAAAGAAAGAAATTATCGATTTAAAGATTGATCACCCTTTAAAAACCATCTATATCGGTGGGGGTGATCCTCTAGTTCTTCCGACGCCTAACCTTGAAGATTTCTTAAAGTTCCTTTTACCATATTCTAAAGACACCAAAGAATTCACTATCGAAGGGAATCCGGAAGATGTGACAAAAGAAAAAGCATCCTTACTTTTAAAATACAATGTAAACCGCGTCAGTTTAGGCGGCCAAACGAGTAATGATGAAAGACTTAAAGCCTTAAACCGAAAGCATCGTTTTAGCGATTTAAAGAACGCGGTATCTATCTTAAAAGAAGCTGGTTTCCATAACATTTCTATCGATATGATTTATGGTTATCCTAAGCAAACCTTAGATGATGTTAAAAGAGATATTCAAAGATTCTATTCCTTAGATGTTCCTCATTTTTCCACTTATAGCTTAACCATTAACCCGGGAACAAAACTCTACTATGAACATAACAAAGAAAGAGAAGATGACTTTTTAGCCGATTCCCTTACCTATATCAGCTCTTACCTAAGAAAAAGAGGATATGAACATTATGAAGTTTCTTCTTTCAGTAAACCCGGGTACCAAAGCGAGCATAATTTAACTTACTGGCGAGATATGATGTACTATGCGGCCGGGATCGGGGCGAGCGGTTTCGATTCTCTCGGGCACTACGTTAACACTCGTTCCTATCCTTTGTATTTAAAAGGGGAAGGAAGAATTTATGAAGAAAAAACCGATAAGAACGATGAAATCGAATATTTCTTCTTAACGACTTTAAGAGCGAAAGAAGGCTTTTATTTAAAAGAGTTTAAAGATCGATTTAAAGAAGACTTTTTAACGAAATACGCTGATGAATACAAGAAACTTTATAAATTGGGCTTACTGAGAAAAGATAAAGACCATATCCATGTAACGGAAAAAGGTTACCTTCTTTTAGATCGCATCTTGCTTTCTTTGTTTCCCAGCCGATAAATATTTAGCAGTTTTGCCTTGACACTGCTAAACATTTTCTTATAATGTGTCTTGGCACTTGAGAAAGACAAGTGCTAAACACTTATGACCAGGCAAGAACAAATCCTAAAATTAATCGTCGAACATTTTATCAAGACGGCCGAACCCGTTGGCAGTAAAACGTTAAAAGATGTTTTTAATTTAGATGTCAGTACCGCTACGATCAGAAATGAGATGAACGAACTGGAGAAGGAGGGCTTCCTCGAAAAACCCTTCGTCAGCAGTGGCCGCGTCCCTTCGAAGAAAGGTTACGATTATTACGTTGATCACCTTCGAAGCGAAGAGGTCAACTCAAACGCTAAAAACGCCTTGAGTCTCGTTCTTCAAAGGAAAGATCAATCGGTGGAAAAGGTCCTGCAGGAAGCTTGCCGGATCTTAAGCGATATGACCAAGCTCACTTCGGTGGTGACCGGGGGTAGTGAAGAAGATGAAGAGCGCTTAGCCTCCGTCCAACTCGTCCCCTTAGTCAATAACACCGGGACCGCTATCATCGTAACGTCAAAAGGTTACGTTGAACACCAAACGATTGTAATTCCCAGCAAAGTCGACGTTCAAGAAGTGGTCGATACGATCAAGCTCTTGAATGACCGCTTAACCGGGGTTCCGATCCGGGAACTTGCGGAACGAATGGAAGCTTTAAGACCCGTTCTTAAAGATTACATGGTGGGCCAAGAGGTCATCTTCGATGCCGTCCTCAGCGCGTTCACGAAATTCGCCGTGGAACGGGTGGCATTCTATGGAGGGAAAGAAGAAATCTTCAACCAACCGGAATTCCAAAACGACGTCGAACAGTTAAAAGAGATGGTCGCCTTGCTCGACAACCCGGAAAAACTAAAACGGATTCTCAGCAAGACCAAAGTCCTCGGCGATAGCGGCGTCCGGGTGTTAATCGGCAATAAGGACGATGGCAGTAAAGCGAACTTCGCCTTAGTGACCACCGACCTCAACCTTCCCAACACGAAAGGCCAATTAACCTTAGTCGGACCCAGCCGCATGGATTACACCCAAGTGGTGAGCACCTTAAAATATTTCGCCGGCGCGCTCGATGAATATTTCGATGGCAAGCCCAGCGAGAAAGGAGATAAAGATTCGTGTTCAAGAAAAGAAATGACGAAGAAAAAAGCGAAGAAAAGCTCGAAGAAAAACCCGAAGGAGTGAAAGAGGAAAAGGAAGAAGATCCGCTTACAAAACTCCAGAAGGAAGTCGACGAGTGGAAGAACAAGTATTACCTCGTTCTCGCTGATACCCAAAACTTACGAAAAAGTTTAGAAGAGGATCATAGAGAGGCTCTCAGGTACCGCTCGATGGGGTTCTTAGAAAAACTCCTCCCGGCCCTCGATAGCTTCTATATCGCTCTCGGCCCCACCCCCAATACCGATGAGGCCAAGAATTATCAGAAAGGCTTCGAATTCATCTATAAACAGTTGAATGAGGCCTTGATGAGTGAAGGGGTGAAGGAAATCCTACCGAAAGATGGTGACACCTTCGATCCCAAAACGATGCACGCTCTTGATATAGTCGAAGGGGATAAGGATAACCTCGTCACCCACGTCTATAGCAAGGGCTACCTCCTCCATGAACGTCTTATTAAACCCGCGATGGTGCAGGTTAGTAAGAAACCAGAAGAAAAAGTAGAAGAAAAAGTAGAAGAAAAAGTAGAAGAAAAAACCAATCAAGCTTGATAGCTAAAGGAGATAAATCAATATGGCAAAAGAAATTATCGTCGGTATCGACCTCGGTACCACCAATAGTGTCATCAGCTACATGCAAGCCGATGGCAAAGTGAAAGTTATCCCGAACCCGGAAGGCACAATGACCACCCCGTCGATTGTCGCTTTTAAAGGGAACGGCGAAGAAATTGTCGGTAACGCCGCCAAACGGCAAATGATCACTAACCCCGACACTGTTAGAAGCGCAAAAAGAAAGATGGGAACTAATGAAAAGTTCCATATCGCTTGTTTAAATAAAGACTTCACCCCGCAAGAAATTAGCGCGAAAGTTCTTGCTTACATGAAGGACTACGCCGAAAAGAACATCGGGCAATCGATTAAAAAAGCGGTCATCACCGTTCCGGCCTACTTCAATGACGCTCAACGGCAAGCCACGAAAGACGCTGGCACCATTGCGGGTCTCGATGTCGTCCGGATTATTAACGAACCGACCGCCAGCTGCTTAGCGTACGGTCTCGATAGCCAAAAATCGGGGAAAGTCGTTGTCTTCGACCTCGGCGGTGGCACGCTCGACGTCAGTATCCTCGATATCGGGGACGGCACCTTCCAAGTTCTCTCCACCAGCGGTGATACCCACTTAGGTGGCGATGACTGGGATAACGCAGTCGCCGATTGGATCCACGCCCAAATTCAAATCGAAACCGGCATGGATTTAAATGACAACATGGCCCGTCAACGGTTCATCGATGCGGCGGAAAAAGCCAAGATTGAACTCTCCAGTAGCTTAGAAACCACGATTTCGCTTCCCTTCATCGGGATGGGAAAGAATGGCCCGATTAACTATGAAGGTAAGCTCACGAGAGCGAAATTCGAAGAACTCACTCGGCCCTTACTCGAAAGATGTAAGATTCCGATGGAAAAAGCGATGCACGATGCGGGCTTAACCTATAACGATATCAACGAAGTGTTGATGATCGGTGGTTCGATCCGTATGCCGGCCGTCCAACAAATGGTCAAGAGCATTACCGGGAAGAACCTTAACCTCAGCGTTAACCCCGATGAAGCGGTCAGTATCGGTGCCGCTATTCAAGGTGCCGTTATCGCCGGCGACATTAAAGACGTCGTTCTCCTTGACGTTACTCCGTTAACCTTAGGGATTGAAACCTTAGGGGGAGTGATGACGCCGTTAATTCCGAGAAATACCACCATCCCGACCACTAAGAGCCAAATCTTCTCGACCGCCGAAGACAATCAACCGGCTGTCGACATCATGGTTTACCAAGGTGAACGGCCGATGGCGAGAGATAATAAACTCTTAGGGAACTTCACCTTAAGCGGTATTAAACCGGCGCGGCGTGGACAACCTCGAATTGAAGTCACCTTCAATATCGATGTCAACGGGATCGTCAAAGTTTCTGCTAAAGACCTCGATACCCAAAAGAGCCAAGATATCACCATCAGTGGTAGCAATGGCTTAAGCAAAGAAGATATCGACCGGATGGTCAAAGAAGCCGAAGAAAATAAAGCGGCCGATGAAAAGAGAAAGAGCGACGTGGAAGTGATGAATAAAGCTCAAACCTACGTCGATGAAATCAATCGGACGCTCCAAGAAAAGGGCGATAGCATCACCCCGGAAGAAAAGGAACAATTAACCAAACTCCGGGACGAAGCGCAAGGCGCCTTACAAAGCAACAATATCGATAAACTCCGGGAAATCGTCGGTCGGTTAGAAGAAGCCGCGATGAAAGCGAGCCAAATGGGTGCTAATCCTAACGCCGGTGCTCAAAACACTAACCCTAACCCGAATCAAGGTAACAACAACAACCAAAACGGTGACGATGTCATCGATGCCGACTTCACTGATAAGAAGGCTTAAATTTAAGGCGGGTCCTCAACGGGCCCGCTCTTTTGAAGGAGGAAATTTATGGCGAAACGCGATTATTACGAAGTGTTAGGCCTAAATAAGAACGCTACCAAAGATGAAATCCGTAGCGCCTATCGAAAACTCGCCAAACAATATCACCCCGATATCAATAAATCTCCCGATGCCCCGGAGAAATTTAAGGAAGTGCAAGAAGCTTATGATGTCCTTAGTGACGATAAGAAACGTGCAACCTATGATCAATTCGGGATGGCCGCCTTTGAACAAGGGGCTTCCACCGGTGGGCAAGGTAATCCTTTCACCGGGCAAGGTTTCAGCGGTCAAGGTTTCGGGGATATCGATTTAGGCGATATCTTTAATTCCTTTTTTGGGGGTGGCGCTCCGAGAGGAAGTGCCAGAAGTTCAAGAAGAACTGGCCCCTTAAAGGGAAACGACACTTTGATGCGGATCAAGATTTCCTTCATGGATAGCATCAATGGCAAGGTCGTCAATATCCCGGTCACTTATATGGCGCCGTGTCCGCATTGTCACGGAACGGGTGCGGAAAACCCGGGTGACGTCACCACTTGTCCCGACTGCGGCGGCACTGGGATCGTTAATCAAAGAGTCCAAACTTTCTTTGGGACGATGACCCAACAAACCACCTGCCCGAGATGCGGGGGTACTGGGAAAACCATCAAAGAAACCTGCCATACCTGCGGGGGAAGTGGCTATAAGAAAACTTCCACCAATATCGATCTCACGATTCCCGCCGGGATCAGTGACGGGCAAACCTTACGGGTCCCTGGGTACGGTGAGCCTGGCATTAATGGTGGGGAAAATGGTGACCTCTTGATTCAAGTGGTCGTCCAACCGGATCCTTACTTTACCCGGGAAGGAAATGACATTCACGTCAAAGCGAGTATCAACGCGATACAAGCGACGTTGGGTTGTAAGATTCCGGTTAAGACGGTCTATAAAGAAGTGGAAGTCACTGTTCCCAATGGAACCCAACCCGGAACGGTCATTCGGTTAAAAGGGGAAGGTGTTAAAGGAAAGAATAGCTTTAGAAACGGGGATGAATATATCCACGTCGATATCACTGTTCCGAAAAACATCTCGTCTTCTCAAAAGAGTTTACTTGAACAATTCTTGACGGAAGATAACAGTAACAACAATAAAAAATGGAAAAATCCCTTTAGAAAATAAAAGGATTTTGAGGAGAAACGTGTGTTTCTCCTTTTTTTATTTTGTTTTTAATTAGGTCTCTATTTCTTACCTTAAATTGATGGTAAATGGAGATTTTGCTATAATAGACAAAGTTAGGAGAAGACGATGAAAAAAGGATTATTAGCATTACTGCCCTTATTCTCGTTTTTTCTTTTAACTCCTTCTTGCCAAAGTTCACCTGTTACTTTAACCTTCGTCCAGCATACCTATATTAAGGATTCTCACGATGAAAACGGGGAAGTGAACGGCTATTATTTTAAAAATGATGAATTAGCGAAAACGGAGATTGAATATCCCAGGGGTTACTATTTAACAGAGAGTGATATCAATAGTTTTAACACTGACCGTTTAAAGTATGATGTTCCATCGCTCATTGGGGACGGCTATTTCTCTTTTACCTTTTTAACGACTTCCTTTAATGAAGATACGGGTTTTTCGACTGACTTTTTAGAACCAGGTACATTAAACCATGATCTGGTTATCCATTTCGGGATTTACGGCTAAAGAAAAAGCCCGATATTAGTAAATTCATTGGGGAAATGAAATGATTTTAAGGGGAAACGATAGTTTCTCCTTTTTTGTTTTCACCCTTTAATTAACGGGCTTTTTGCCTTACCATATATGAGCGAGGAATACCTATGAATAAATACATGGAAGAGGCTTTGAAGGAAGCTTACCAAGGAATCAATCATAGTCATGGCGGCCCTTTCGGCGCGGTCATCGTGAAGGATGGAAAAATTATCGGCCGCGGTCATAACCAAGTAGTTAAAAACCAAGACCCGACCTGCCACGGGGAAATCATGGCCATTCATGATGCTTGTAAGAACATGAATAGCTTTGATTTGAGTGGGAGCGAAATCTACACGACCGGTTACCCATGCCCGATGTGCTTAGGAGCAATCCTCTGGGCGAATATCAGTAAAGTTTATTATGGCTGTAACACCATCGATACCGAAAAGATTGGGTTCCGTGACCAAGCCTTCTACGATCTAACCAGCGACGAAAAGAAAATGAACGAATTCGTCAAAGAAATGGACCGGGAAGAATGCCTTAAACTTTACGAAGATTATTTAAAGAAAGGCGGCCGTACCGCGTACTAAAAATGGCAAAATGTCGAAATTGTGGACGGGATATCTCGTCTTTTGATAAGGATATCTGTCCCTACTGCGGGACACTTAACCCAATCGAAGATAACTACCAAACCAAAGACGTCACCAGCATCATTCCGAAAGTGGAAGGTGAGGTAAAACTTAAAAAACAAAAGAGCCTTTTAACTTATCTTCTTTTAGGTATTTTCTTCGGGATTTTTGGAGTGGAACACTTTTACCTTAAGAAATGGAAAGAAGGTTTAATTTCTTTAGCGTCAACCCTCCTTATCACCGGTGGCTTAGGAAGCATCTTCTTTTTCCTCGTTGACCCCTTAAAGAATGTTTGGGGATATTTATTACCGTTATTACTCTGTTTCTTAGCCTCTTTCGTTTATTCCTTGTTCACCTTTTTAAAAGGGAACGTCAAAGATAACGAAAATGACGAGGTGATCTAATGTTTACCATCTTCGCGGAATCTTTTAGTGACGGCATCTTTTCCTTTTCAAAAGACGATAACCATCACTTTGGAACCGTTAATCGCTTAAAAATCGGGGAAGAGATTCGGGTTATTTATGATGGCCATGCGTACCTCGTGAAAATTCATAAAACTAATCCCTTAGAAGCGAAGGTGATAAAAGAAGTGGAAGACCGTGAAAGGAAAAGAAAGATCGCGATCGCGATGCCATTATTAAAGAACCATAAGGAAGAAGATGTTCTTCTTATGGCGACGCAGCTTGGAGTTAACGCGGTATATTTCTATACTTCTTCTTATTCTTTATTAAATAAAGAAGCGTACACGAAAAAGAAAGAACGCTTTGAGAAATTGATCAAAGAAGCGGCCAGCCAATGCGGGAGAGCAACTCTTCCAACTTTGCCTGATAAATCCTTAACTTTTGAAGAACTTTTTTCGCTCCCGTACCCCAATATCGTGATGGCGGATGAACATTTAGCTTCCGAGAAGAACGATTACGATTTCGACGATAAAGACATCCTCTTTATCAGTGGTCCCGAAGGGGGCTTTAATGAAAAAGAAGTGGCTTTCGCCAAGGGTAATGCGAAATTGATCTCGCTCGGTCCTCGAATCTTACGAGCGGAAACCGCCCCCGTCTATTTTTTAAGCGTCATGAGTTACCTCGACGAAGTTTCCTTTAAAAAATAAGGGAAAAACAATAAAATCTAACTATGGATATCTTCACCCTTTTAGAGCAAGAAAAACGGCCGAGCACCTTCTATGAAACCGATGAATATCTCTTTTTTAAAGAGCACGTCCATCTTTTAAACTTGGTCCCGCTTTGGGAGAACTACGCGAAAGCGGAAAAACCTTTTGACGTCATTCGGGCGAATATTATTTTACGTTCCTTAATCAATAAAGCGGTCATCGAACAGGGGTACCTTTTAAAGACGAAGGAAGAAAATAAGAATAAGGTCGATGTCCTCGATAAAAAGACCTACATGGAAAACCTCATGAGTGACCTCCCATATTTCACCTTTGAAAAGAAAAAAATCTATGTCGCTTTCTTTAGTCACGTCATCAATGAGCTGTATACTTCAAAGCAATATCTCTTATTAGAAAAACCCTTTAAAAGCTTAGTCAAAGATTTTGAAGCCGCTATCATTGATCCTTTTGATTATTATGGTTACCGGCTTTTTAATAGTTACTTTACCAAGTTAATTCCCATTAAAAAGACGAAGAATATCCTCGCGATGTACGATTACGATAGTGAATCCTTATACTTTATCAATGAACAAGGACGGCTCGATAATAGTGTTTCTCTCTTCGATAAAGGAATTGAAAGTCCAATTAAAACCCATCTTATCGAACGGATTGAAGATGTCGCAGAGGCTTATCTTTCCTTTAACAAAGAAAAGTTCTATGAAAGCTTAGTTAAAGGGGGCTTTGTCAGTCTAAAACTGATGGACCGCTTAAATAAGGACCGGATGAAAATGGAGAAGAAAATAAACAAATGAAGTTCTTCTTTTATTCTTTAGGCTGTAAGGTCAATAGTTATGAAATAAGTTGCCTTAAACGGCAGGCTTTATGCTTAGGTAACAAAGTGACACGTGACGTAAAAAAGGCTGACGTCATCATCATTAATACTTGTACGGTTACCCAGATGAGCAGCAAGAAAAGCCGGCAGAAAATTCGAAGTTTTAGGCGGGATAATAGTAAAGCCGTGTTAATCGCGATGGGCTGCTTTACCGAAGAATATTTAAATGAAAGTCTCTTTGATTTAGGGGTCGATATCGCGCTGGGGAATAACAATAAAGAAACGATTTTTTCTTTGCTTGATGAATATCAAAAGAATCAAAAGAAAATCTTATGTAACAAGGTTCCAAAAAATAAACAACTCTATCCAATTTTTGATAAATATCCATTGATTACTTCTGCGAGACCGTACGTTAAAATCCAAGATGGCTGCGATGCTTTTTGTACGTATTGCATCATTCCGTTAGTTAGAGGGAAATCCCGAAGCCGGAAACCTTTAGACGTCATCGGTGAAATCAAAACCTTAGTCGAAAATGGGGCGAAAGAAATCGTCATCACCGGCATCCATATCGGGCTCTACGGAAAAGATTTTAAAGAACCTTATACCTTAAGCGATTTATTAGAACTCATCTTAAAGACCTTCCCAGATTTATCGAGAGTTAGAATATCGTCTTTAGAAATCATGGACGTCGACGATAAGTTTATTGCTTTGCTCAAAGATAATCCTCGTTTAGTCAGTCACCTTCATTTACCGCTTCAAAGTGGATCCGCGAATATTCTAAAGAAGATGGGTCGACCTTATGACCAAGCGATGTATCTTGAGAAGATTAGAAAGATCCAAGAAGCGAGACCTGGTATTGCAATAACGAGCGACGTCATGGTCGGTTTCCCCACTGAAACGGAAGAAGATTTCTTAGAAACCGTCAAAGTAATAACGTCCGTTCCTTTTAGAGAAATCCATGTTTTCCCGTATTCGGTAAGACCCAATACTAGAGCGACCTTATATAAGGATTTAGACCCTGCGATTAAAAAAGAAAGAGTCAAAGAACTATTAAGACTTAACCAAAAACTGAGCGAACAATACGAAGAACAATATTACGGGAAAGAAGTGGAAGTCTTGATTGAAAAGATTGAGGATGGTTTAGCCTACGGCCACACCGATAACTATCTCTATTTAGCTTTTCCTTCCAATAACCATAAAGTTAACGATTTAGTGAAAGTTATCTTCACCAAAGACAATAAAAGAGAAAGATACGAGGAAGATTAGAACGCTTCCTATTAAAGTCTTATAATTTTGACACGATTACAAAATCCTAAAATCGACACTTTCTCTATTTTTTTGGACATTGTTTAAAAGAAAATTGACGGGGGAAACTTTCCTAGTATAATACCCTCGAAAAGCGAGGTAAGAAAGATGGCAGTCCCGTTCAGAAGAACCAGTAAAACCGCGAAAAGATTAAGAAGAACCCACTTCAAACTTCATGTTGAAGGTTTAGTCACTTGCCCCCATTGTGGCGCTTTAAAGAAGTCCCACCGGGTGTGCCCCGAATGCGGCTATTACGACGGAAAAGAAGTTATCAAAGTTAAAAAAGCTGATAGCAAGAAGTAAAAAAGAGCCCTCTGAGGGCTTTTTTTATGAAAAAGACGGAAAAATAGTTAAATTGTTAAAGAAAACAAGTATCATATCTCTAAGAGGTAATTATCTATGCAGTATTCTAAATTTTTCGACCATACGTTACTGAAAGCGGATGCGAGCTTAGATCAGATTGTGAAACTCTGTAAAGAAGCCGCTTTCTTTTCCTTCTATAGCGTCTGCGTTAACCCGTTCTATGTC
>UQOB01000034.1 GCA_900542595.1 uncultured Mollicutes bacterium
TTTCTTGTGCTTTTACTCCTAACATATTAAAAATACGGCAACCTAAATATTCAGAAATACAACTATTCGTGTATGATAGATTAGGATTTTTAATGGCGTGCATCGGGAGCTTGATCATATAAAGATCATCATTATAAACTACCGATAGTTTATTTCCATTCGCACCCCCATACGCCTTTTTTCTTATCGGAAAATTTGTAAAATTAATCATATAGTGTTTATCTCCTAAAGTATCTTGCTCTTAATCGATCAGCTTGTTCTTTCGAAATGAGATGTTCAACTTCAGCAACATTGATAGAACTATTTAATTGGTCGTTATAGCAATCTAATAAAGAACTATTCTCACGTATAGATTTTCTATATTCTGAAATCGCATCATATAAAAATAAAGGCAACAAAGTTTTAGATTCTTCTTTTTCTAGAGAAAGTAACTCTTCAATTGATATATCTAAACTTTTTGATATTGCTAATAATGTTTTACCAGAACACTCTAAAATGTCTGTCTTACCAGACGCAATATCAATTAAAGTGGTTTTCGGAATCCCGCTTTTATTGGATAATGCATAAACAGTTGTTTTTTTAAAAGCTAATAAATCTAAAAATGTCATACCAATATTATATCGGTATACCGACCTAAAAAACAAATAGATTTAACTTATTCATAGTCATTATGTTGCCGCTTAATTAAAATAAAATTGTGGATTCATAATGATATCTTTTTCTAGTAGAGAAACATTTATCTAGTAGATTTTCATTTTTCTAGTAGAAACAAATTCTAAAAATCCGTCGGTTCGAACCAATTTTTATCTATTAGCGAAACGCCAAAAATTAAAAATGCCCGATTTCTCGAGCAAATATCGTTCATTTTGAGACCTTACTTTGTATAAAAATATTAGTTATAAGATGGTGGGCCCAGGGAGATTTGAACTCCCACGCGTAAGCATTAGATCCTAAGTCTAACGTGTCTACCGTTCCACCATGGGCCCGCGTGAAGATTATATACTAAAATGGCTAAAAGAAAACCGCCGGATGAGGGGCGGTTTCTTAGTTATCGGAAGAAACTAAATCGTTGAGGTAAGTGACGAAGAGGTCATTGCCAACTTCTTGTTCTTTCGATAACTTTTCATCATGGATTTCTTCGTTATATTCTTCCATGTCTTTTAAGAATTTGTTGATCATAATTTATCTCCTTTCTCTACCCCTTTTTTGGGTAGTCGATTAAGATAATGAAAATGACCAACTATAGCAAGTTTTAACCCCCTTGAAAGCGGTTCCAATTATTTCTTAGCTTTAAGTTTAGCGAGGTCGGACGTTCTCCCCTGTTTCTTTAAGCGATAATAGTTCTCGTTTAAGCCCTTTTCGTAATTACTCAAGGTATCGGTTTTTGGGTGATAGAATTCCTTATTTTTATATTGTTCAGGGAGGTATTGAATCTTTTCCCAGATATCGGGTCGATCGTAAGGATATTTATCTTCTTCCTTCATATTGACCGGGGTAAGTTTTAAATAATCTTGAACGGAGAAAGGGGTGGTTGAAGCGAAGCTCATCGCGGCTTGAACCGCTAGAGTCGCGTTCTTACTTTTCGGGCTTAAAGCGAGTTCGCAGACCGTAAAGCCGAGAGGAATTGTCGCTTCTGGGAACCCCACTTGTTCAGCGGCTTGAAGCGCCATTTGGCACCGGAGGACCGCCATCGGGTTAGCGAGCCCAACATCTTCATAAGCGGTTACAAGCAATCTTCTTTTAATCGAATCCAGGTCACCCGCAATCATTAAACGGGAAAGATAATATAAAGCGGCATCGACATCACTTCCCCTGACGGATTTTTGTAAAGCGCTAACACTATCATAGTGTTCTTCTTCATCCTTATCACTCATGAAATTCGGCACCCGTTCTAGAGCCATAACCATTTCTCTGGTGATCACTTCTTTTCCATCATATTTAATGGTCAAAGCTTCTAAGAGATTTAAGGCGAATCTTAAGTCCCCGCCGGATAATTTAGCGATATAAGATAAAGCTTCGTCATCTAATTTATAGGTATCATTTAACCCATCTTTTTCTTTTATGGCTCTTTTTAAGCCTTGAATGACTTGTTCATCATTTAAGGGTTTAACTTCAAAAATTCTTGTTCTTGATCTAATCGCCCGGTTTATCGCGATATACGGATTAGCGGTTGTCGCTCCAATCAGAAAAAAACTCCCCTCTTCCACGTAAGGTAAAAGTAAATCTTGCTTCACCTTATCTAACCGGTGGACTTCATCCATGATGATTAAAGCGGGTCGACTGAGCTTGGCGATTTCAATCGTGCTTTCCATCTCCTTTTTGGATGTCGTCACCGCATTTAGTTTAAAGTACGGAAGTTTAATCGAACGGCTATAGGCTTCCGCTATCGTGGTTTTTCCAGTTCCCGGAGGACCAAAGAGGATAAAAGAAAACGGCATCTTCTTTTCAGCGCTCAAGGTTAAAAACCCGTCTTTTCCAACCAGGGCCTCTTGCCCTAAGACATCTTCTAAGGTTTTCGGTCTCACCCGATAAGCTAAAGGATCTTTCATGATTAATATTATAGAGAGAAAGAAATATGTTTATAATAGACCCGTTATGAAAATTCAAAAGAAACAAACAAACGCTCATGATTGCTTAATCTGTGGGGTCGATAATCCCTATGGCGTTCACGCTTCTTTCTATGAAATGGAAGACAATACAGTCGTCAGCTTATTCACTTACCAAAAATATCACCAAAGTTATCCAGAACGTGTCCACGGTGGCATGATTGCGGCTATGATCGATGAAACGATCGGTCGGGCGATCTGGCTCACCAACCCCGGGGAATACGCTTGCACTTTAAAGCTCAACATCGAGTACCATAAAGGGGTGCCTTATGATGTCCCGCTTAAATGTGTAGCCAAGATTGATCACGTCGATAAAATCGCCTTTAAAGGTCACGCGGAACTGCAGACGATGGATGGACAGATGCTCTGCAAAGGTAACGGCTTATATATGTTCTTAAAGAAAGAACAAATCTCCCCTGACACCAATGTTAAAGAAGAAGACCTCAATGCCTTCATTCCTGACAATTTAACAGAAATCAATTAACTTTATTGACCTTAATGGTCACAAGGACGTCGCCCGGAAGAATCTTCGTATTCCCATCCGGGACGACGTTATTTTCTTTTCGTTTAATTAAGGCGATAAGTTCACCTTTCGGTAACGATAATTCTTTGATTTCTTTCTTGCAGAAGGGATGGTTTCTGGTGACATCCACCTCTTCCATCTCCACTCCCTTAGCGTTACTAAACGACGGAGCGCTGCAGATGAGTTTATCGTTTTCTTGAATGACAGTATTGCCATTTGGCACAAAAGCCGTTCCATTTCTCACGACTAAAACAATTAAAAATTCTTTCGACGTCACGCAGTCTTTAAGGGCTTTATCGCAATATGGGTGGTTTTTATTGATATCCATTTCGATGAAAGAAATGTTTGTTTCATCGGAATAATCACTGAAGGTTTTCATGACGTCATCGTGGGGGCTAATCATCTTAAGTTTCTCGCTTAAGAAGGGAAGGATAGAACCTTGGAAGATTAAGCTAAAAAGACAGACTAAGAAAACAATCGAGAATAAATCGTAGGGAAGGTTATCTTGCCCGAGATTACTCATCGCAAAAATCGCGAAGACGATAGAAGCAACACCCCGTAAACCGCAGGAGCTGACTAAGGCCATCTGCCTTACTTTACTCTTAAACGGAGCGAGAACGCCGAAGACGGAAAGAGGACGGGAAATTAAGGTGATAACTAAGAAAATCAAGATAGCGGGTACGATTACTTCCGGTTGAATCAACCATTCCGGGGTCGCGAGTAAGCCGAGCAAGAAGAAAATTAACATCTGGGCAATTGAGGTGAGGCTATCGAAGAAAATGACGCTTTCTTTCTTGTTGTTGAGTTTGGTATTCCCGATGATAATCCCCGCTAAATAGGCCGATAAATAACCATTCCCGGAATAGAGCATCGGTATGCTCTGAGGGACCGCGAAAGAAAGGACCGCAATCGCTAAGATGAATAAACTACTCATCTGTTTAAAGCGGTTCCCGAATCTTTTTAAAATCCACGCCCCGCCGAAACCAAAGATTAAACCGAAAGCAATCCCTAAGATTAGCTGCATAAAGAAACTTAAAACCACTGACCCAACACCGATATTTTCAAATCCCTGGAGTCCTTTTTCCGAGGCGATTAAAACAACGAATAAGAAGGTGAGAATATAGGCCATCGGGTCATTAGACCCACTTTCGACTTCAAGAAGGGAAGCGGTATGGTATTTAAGATTTAGTTTTCTTCTTCTTAAAATATCGAAGACCGAGGCGGCATCGGTTGACGCGATGACCGAGCCGACTAAGAAACTTTCTAAAAGCCCCACTTCCATAAAGGGTAAAACTCTAAAGATGAGATAAACACCAAAACCGGTGATTATCGCGGTTAAAGCTGTCCCTAAGAAGGATAACGCGATAGATTTGCCTAAGACTGGCTTAGCAGTTTTGATATTAGTCCCAAAGCCACCATAGAAAATAATGAAGATTAAGGCGATGCTACAGACAATATTTCCTAAGTCATAATCTGTGAAATTTCCAATATTGGTCAAACGGAAAATCGCGCCGAAAATAAGACCTAGGCCGATGAATAAAATTAAGGCTGGTAGTTTAAAACGAAAGCTCAGACGATTAAGAAAAATCCCGAGCCCAATGACTAAACCAAGAACGAGAAGAACATAGACGTATTCCACGTGTTAAGAATACACTTTTTCCCTAGTGAGGTTAAGTTAGAAAAGGGATATTTAATGAAATATTTTTGATAGTTCTCTATTTCTCTTTAAAAAGACATCTCGAACACCTGAAAAGATTTACAAAATTTCTTCTTTTGATTATGCTTGAGGCATGAAAATATGCATCATTGGCAGCGGAACATGGGGAATCGCCCTCGGAAATCTTTTAGCTAAGAAAAGAGATCGGGTGACGATGTTCTGCCACTTTGAAGAAGAACGAAAACGTTATGATACCACTCGTCTTCACCCCCGCTTTCCCGGTATCAAAATTGATAAAAGCATAAAATTTACTGGGGATTTGCAAGAATCTTTAGATAATGCGGAAATGGTAGTCTATGCGACGCCCTCCCCGTTTTTTCGAAATACTGTTAAACAAAGTTATCCCTATTTAAAGGGTAATCCTATCCTTGTAACCGTCAGTAAAGGTTTAGAAGACGAAAGCTTCTTAACGATGAGCGAAATCTTGGAAGAAGAAACGCTTAATCAATTTAAAGTGGTTTGTTTAACAGGACCCACGCATGCCGAAGAGGTGATGGAACGTCTCCCCACCTGCTGCGTCGCTTGTGGGCACGATAAAAATGCGAGAGAAAAGGTAAGGGAAGTCTTTTCCAATAGTTTCTTTCGGGTTTACACTAATGACGATATCTATGGTTCGGAAATCTCGGCCGCTTTAAAAAACATCATCGCTTTAGCTAGCGGTATGGCGGAAGGCTTGGGGTACGGGGATAACGCGAGAGCCGCCCTCATCACTCGCGGGCTCTATGAAATTCAAAAGTTAGGGGTCAAATTAGGCGCAAAACCATCGACATTCTATGGTTTAGCGGGGCTCGGTGATTTAGTTGTCACGGCAACATCTAAACATTCAAGAAACCACGAAGCCGGCCTCTATCTCGGGCAAGGTTATAGCGTTGAAGAAACAAAAGCACGGGTAGGCATGGCAATTGAAGGTCTGAACGCCTTAAAAGCGGCTTATCATCTCTCCCTTAAAACGAAAACCGAAATGCCGATAACGCAGACCATTTATAAAATAATCTACGAAGGTTTACCGCCGAGCGAAGCGGTTAATCATTTATTTAGCCGTTCCTTAAAGAACGAATAATTTACTTACTTTCCACCGGTTGACTTTCAACACTTTCTTGTTGGCTATGGTCAGTCAATTTTAAAGTGTCATCCGGTTTTTCGTTTTTATAGAGAATCTTTAAAAGAATCGGAGTTAAGAACGAAGTGACAAGAATTAAAATTAAGGTGAAAGGAATGATTGAACTACTCACTAAGTGAGCATCCACCCCAGTTTGAGCGGTGACGATTAATACTTCCGCTCGAGCCATCATCCCGACCCCCACTTTTAAGGAGTCCCGCATCTTAAATTTCCCAATTAAAGCACCGCAACCCGCTCCGATGACTTTGCCTAAAGCGCCCAGCACAACCCAGACGAGACCAAAGACAATGAACAACCAATCGGTGAAATCAAAGCTTGCGCTATACATCTTAAGAGCGACAGATGCGAAGAAGATTGGAATAAAGAACACATTAGCGGTTGTTTCAGTCCGGTGATCAATATAAGAAGCCGGCCGCGTGCCCGCTAAGATGAGACCAGCGATATAGGCCCCGGTGATATCCGCAATTTGGAAGAAAGCTTGAGCAATATAAGCCCATAAGAAACAGAAGGCCAAAGAAAGAATCGGAATCCGAATGTGGTGAGGATATTTCTTTCCGAGCCAGTTGAAGATCGGCCGGACCGCGAAATAAGCCCCGACGGACAACCCGAAAAAGATGAGCATGTTACAAACAATGACGATGACTTCTGTAGCGCTATTGAGGACACCGCCGCAGGATTCAATGATAAACGCGAGGAGGTTGAAATCGCCACCCGCACTGGTGGTTCCGCTTAAACTGATGATTAAAGATAAAAGGATGATACCGATAATATCGTCTATAATAGCGGCCGCAACTATCGCGTTCCCAACCTTACCTTCTAACTTGCCTAATTCTTTTAAAGTAGCAACGGTAATTGAAACTGAAGTAGCCGTTAAGATAACTCCGTAATAGATATCGCTATAAATCGGGTTAACGCTCGGATCGAGGAAGGAAGTTTCTAAACCTCCATAAATTCTAAATAAGGAAGCCGCTCCAAAGCCGAAAGCTAAAGGAACTAAAACCCCAGCCAAGGTGATAATGACTGATACTTTACCGACCGATTTAATCTGTTTAATGTTGGTTTCGACCCCAGCGCTAAAGAGAATTAAAACCACCCCAAATTTGGCAAGGATATTAATCGCTTCATTAGTGTACCCGGTGAGAATGGTTTCCCCGGGAATAAAGGTGACGAGCCCAATCAAGAGCCCGGCGATTAAGAAACCGATAACCTGCGGAATCTTAAATTTTGATAAAACAATCGAAATCACTTTCGCCATGATTAAAATCAAAGCGACCGGAAGGAGAACTTGGAAGGGTTGCCCCCCCACTAAATCTGTCAGCATGTCAATATTCATAGAGCTTTTGCCTCGCGCTGAGATTATAGTCTTCTAAAAAAGAAGTGCACTCTTTTTCGTCTCTTTTTCCTTTAGTTATAAAGGAAATCACCTCTTATAAACCACTAAGATAAAATCTTATTATCTTAATAAATAAACTATATTTGCATTGATAATTAAATAAAAAAGCCTGACCAAGGGCTTTGATCAGACTCAATTTACAACTGGTGCCGTCTAACGGAGTTGAACCGCCAACCTATCGCTTACAAGGCGATTGCTCTGCCAGTTGAGCTAAGACGGCTGGTGGGTGTTACGGGTTTCGAACCTGTGACCTCTTCCGTGTGAAGGAAGCGCTCTCCCACTGAGCTAAACACCCAAACCCCTTAAGAACAAACAAACCCCATATAAATGGGGTGTGAGTTACAACTGGTGGGCCTTAATGGGCTTGAACCATCGACCTCACGCTTATCAAGCGTGCGCTCTAACCAACTGAGCTAAAGGCCCAACGCCAATTTTTGGCGCTTTGTTAATATACAACCTCTTAAAAGGGAGGGCAAGAGTTTTTACGGAAAAGTGTGGCTAAAGGGTTATTAATTTTAAGAATTGATTACAATAGAAACAATTGCAACTAGTGATACATCCTCCTTACGATAAAAGGAAATCAATGAGATTAACAATCTTAATCCCGTTAACGTTAGTAAGATAAGTATTGTCTGTCGTAAGGATAGTTTTCTCATAGTAGTCCTGAGTAAAACGAAAAGCCGATATTTTTCTTTCTTGGGTCAGCTTATCTTTGAGTGTTTCGGTGACTTGAAAACAACGTGTTTCTTCTTTATTTATCGCGACAAAATCAATTACCTTAGTTCCGTTTTTTCCAACATATACCTGGTATCCCCGACAGAGAAGTTTCAAATACACAACATTTTCAATTGAATGACCATATTTTTCGAGGGTATAGCTCGCAACAATGTTTTTAAGTCCAGTATCAGCCAGATAATATTTTTCTAAAGATTTTAATACTTCTTTGCCCTTTACATCATAACGATTAGCTCGATAAATAATGTAAGCATTTTCCAGCATTTCGAGAATATTCCCAATCGTCGCTGGTCTTAATTGTCGTCATTCGGGTGACGAGCGACAGTATAAGAGAAACCGCCTCTTCTCCCCCTTCGCCAATCATGAGCCACCGGAGCGTGCAAATCAGGCTCATGATTGGTTTCCGGGTTCACCTGTTGAGAGTTATTCATCTCTGAAAAATCTAAGGGTAAACAATCGATAACTCTGATTGTAGGTTGGGGCTTTTCTTTCTTTTTGAAAGCTTCCGCTGGAATCGCGCCGGTTTTGATTAAAGCGACTTTCGCTAAGATGGGTCCCGCCATTTCGTAGAGGACAGACGAACAGAGAATGATCGATAAGAAAGTATCACCGATCGAAGAAGGTAACATTCTTTGCCCTAGGAAACCTAAGCCGATAGCAACCCCCGCTTGCGGAGCTAAAGCGAAGCCTAAATAGATTCTCGTCTTCTTTTCTTTTTTGGTGGCTAAACACCCGAGATAAGCCCCACCATATTTCCCAACTAACCGGATTAAGAAATAGACGACACCGACTAAACCGATAGTAGCAAAGGAGGAGAAATCCATATTCATCCCGCTTAAGACAAAGAACAAAAGCATGATGGGAGGATCAAAGTGATCAACATAGGTGAAGAGTTTTTCATCGTGAGCGAAGTTAATGTAACTGGCACCGAAGACCATACAAGAAAGTAAGGGAGAGATGTCAAGTAAGATACAGGCTCCGCTGATAGCGGCGATTAAGGCGACCGCGATGATGAGCCTCGAGTTTGGTGACCGTCCTTTGACGAGGAACTTTAAAAGGAAACCAGCCACAAAACCTAAGAGAATAAAGGAAAGGTTATAGATGATGGGAAGCAAGACTTGTAAAGCATCAACACTCCCTTGTTCTAAACCTTGAATGATGGACGAAACAATAGTGAAGACTAAAAGACAAACGACATCATCTAACGCTACCACTTGAAGAAGAGTTTCTACGAACTCCCCTTTCGCCTTATATTGGTTGATAGTCATCAAGGTGGAAGCCGGAGCGGTCGCGGTCGCTATCGCGCCCAAAAGTAACGCAAACGGCCAACCTAATGACGGGAAACAAACACCGATAAAGATAGCGACGAGAATACCCGCTAATAAAGCTTCCATCAAAGTGATGAGGATGATATTCCATCCAGCACTCTTTAACACTTCTTTCTTAAAGAACTTTCCGACCCCAAAGGCGATAAAACCTAAGGCGAGATCGCTTAAAAAGGACATTTCGCTGATGATAGTGGGAGATATAAGATTTAAGACAAAAGGCCCGATCAAGATGCCGCTTAAGATATAACCCGTGACATTGGGAAGGTGCAGTAATTTAGTGATTCTCGAGAGGATAAAACCCGCTAAAAACATGATGGCTAAGGAAATCAAAATGGTCGCCCCGCCGAAGTTATCATAGTATTGATAGATGTTCAGATTCATTTTGTTTCCTTTCCGCTTGCTTTTCTTTCAAACGCCCATATGATAATAGAAAGGAAAATAAGTAAACTTAATTTTCCAATATATGTCCATAAGTTTTACTTATAATGGAGGCTCACGGATGATCGACCCAAAACTTCTCACCTTGCTCAAAGTTAATGACCTTGGAAGCTACACGGAAGCCGCTAAGGAATTAAACCTCACCCAACCAGCGGTGAGCTTACATTTAAAGTGCTTGGAAAAAGAAACAAACATCAAAATTTTTAACCGGACATCGAATGGAATCAAACCGACCAAAGACGGGGAAATCCTTATTAAATACGCGAAAAGAATCGTTTCTTTATATAAGGAACTTGATTTAAAACTAAAAGATAATGAAGCTAATCATCGGAGCTATATCATTGGAATCACCCATACCTCCGAAACCAACCTTATCGCAGAAGTCCTGGCTACTTATGCCTCCCTTCACCCGGAAGTAAAAATAAAAATAAAGACAGGGGCCATAAAAAAGCTTTATGAAGAACTCTCATCGTACGCTATCGATTTAGCCTTCATCGATGGAAAACCCAACAAAAAATATTCCTCCATTCTTTTAGATACCGACACCTTAGTCGCGGTCTTCAATAAAAATAACCCACTAGCCAAGAAGGGCTTAGTGCAAATTGAAGATTTAAAGAATGAAAAAATGATTCTCCGTTCCAGTAACAGCGAAACCCGTAACCTCTTCCAAAGCACCCTCAATAGCGATGGTTTCTCACTCGATGATTTTAATATCATCATGGAACTCGATAACATCGCTACCATCAAGGACTTAATCAGTGAGAACCCCTGCTTCGTCAGCGTTCTCCCCCGAAGCGCCTGTTACGGGCACGCGAAAGACTTAGCCATCATCCCGATAGAGAATTTAAATATGAGCCGGGAAGTGAATATCGTTTTCCCGAAAGATTTCTCTGATCGATCCTTCTTAAGAGAGGTGACTTCCCTCTACCACAACAAACTTGGCCGCTAATAAAAATCGCGTAAAATATCAATATTTCATAAATTTGATAAAGGTTTTACGGGATTAATAAGATTTTTATAGATAAGTTAAGCTTTCAATCGGCGAGAGTTTGCTCGCGATTTCTTTAACTTTTTCTTTCGTCTCTTCGGTTCCTTTTTTAGAAAGAATCGTGTCCATTAAATCCGCAATCTCAATAGCGGTTTCTTCCTTTAACCCTCTCGAGGTTAATGCGGCCGCTCCAATTCTAATCCCGCTCGTCTTGACCGGCGGCATCGTATCTCCATGGATCATATTCTTATTGACGGTAATACCATATTCCCCTAACAAGGTTTCCGCTTCTTTACCAGTTAAACCATAGCTAGCTAAGGTATTGAGTAAGAAGAGGTGAGTTTCGGTACCGCTAGCCTTTCTACCAAGCTTAATGAATTCATCATTCATCGCTTTAGTGTTCTTTAACACTTGAGCAATGTAATCCTTAAACTTAGGTTGGCTATCTTCTAAAAACATCACCGCTTTTCCCGCTATCACGTGTTCTAAAGGACCACCTTGGGAATAAGGAAACACCGCGGAGTTAAGTTTCTTAAATAAGCTTTCATTATTGCTTAAGATTAAGCCCCCTCTGGGTCCTCTTAAAGTCTTGTGAGTTGTTGATGTCACCACATCCGCGTACTCGACGGGATTTTGAAAGTATCCGGCCGCCACGAGCCCGGCGATATGAGCCATATCGACCATAAAGTAACAATGTTTATCGCTGGTCTTGTTGTATTCATCGATGATTTCTCTAATCTTTTTAAAGTCGATTTTAAAGGGATAAGCGCTATAGCCGCTGAGGAAGATATCAGGTTTTACTTCCTTGATTTTTTCTTTGATAATGTCGTAATCAAGTTTCCCGTCTTTCCCTAATGGGTAATGTTCAAAGTGATATAAATGGCTTGAAAAACTGACGGGACTTCCGTGGGTTAAATGACCCCCATCATTGAGGGTTAAAGAAAGGATGGTTGCTCCTTCGTCTTTTAAAGCGTGATAAGCCGCGAAGTTCGCTTGGCTTCCGCTATGAGGTTGGACGTTAACGTAGGAAGCATTGAAGAGTTTCTTCGCTCTTTCAATCGCTAAGTTTTCCACCTCATCGATGTATTCGCAGCCCCCGTAATACCGTTTTCCTGGGTATCCTTCCGCATATTTTGCGGTAAAAATCGAACCCTGCATATAACGGACTTCCATCGAAGGATAGTTCTCGCTCGCGATTAACTCTAAACCTTCGTTTTGTCTCTTTGTTTCCTTTAATAAAATATCTCTTAATGCTTCGTCTACCATAAGTCACCTCTTTTAACTTCCCTATTGTCGATTTTCTTAAAAGGAAAGTCCACAAAAAAACTTCCCCGAAGGGAAGTTTCTTGTGAACAAGATTAACGCTTGCTGAATTGCGGAGCCCGCCGAGCGGCTTTGAGACCGTATTTCTTTCTTTCTTTGACTCTCGCGTTCCGAGTTAACATCCCGTGAACTTTGAGGGTCTTACGATCTTCGTTCGCTAAGAGAAGAGCCCTAGCAATACCGAGCCGGATGGCTTCAGCTTGACCGGTGAAACCACCACCGACAACTTCCGCTTTGACGTCGTACTTATCTTCGACACCTAAGAGGGTTAAAGGTTGTTTGAGGTTTTGGACCAAGGTCGCATAAGGCATATAGCTTTCGACCGGATGGCCATTGACGGTGATGTGGCCCTTGCCACTTTCAAGATACACCCGAGCGACCGCTTTTTTCCGGCGACCGGTTCCGTAATAATTAGTTTTTTCTTTCATGCTAAACTCCTTACTTTAAATCGATCACCACGGGTTTTTGCGCTTCGTGGGCGTGCTTTTCGTCTTTGTAGACGAAGAGTTTCTTAATCATTTTTCTTCCGAGCGGACCTTTCGGGAGCATGCCCCAAACCTC
>UQOB01000035.1 GCA_900542595.1 uncultured Mollicutes bacterium
CCGCCCCCGGCCGTAACATGGCGACCGGCCGGCTCGTCGAAGTCGGGGAAGCCGTCGGTATCATGGCCGCGCAGTCGATCGGTGAACCGGGTACCCAACTTACGATGCGGGTCTTCCACACCGGTGGGGTAGCGGGGACGGATATCACCCAAGGGTTACCGAGGGTCCAAGAACTCGTCGAAGCTAGAAACCCGAAAGGCAAAGCGACCATCAGCGAAATCGATGGCACCGTTACCAATATCGATAACTTAGGGGACGGACGGTACACGATCACCGTCAAGAGCTCGAGCCCCTCGACCGAAGAAAAGCCGAATGAAAGCGAAGTCAAGGAATACACGACCGCTTACGGGGTGAGACTTCGGGTCAAGACCGGCGACCACGTTGAAGCCGGCGGTAAGATCACCGAAGGCGCGATTGATCCGAAGGAACTTATCGAATACTCCGACGTCGAAAAAGTCGAAGTCTATATGATTAAGGAAATCCAAAAGGTCTACGCGGCGCAAGGTATCGGAATCAGCGATAAACACTTAGAAGTCATCATCCGGCAGATGTTAAGAAAACTTGTCATCATCGATGGCGGGGATACCGACCTCTTGCCGGGTATGAGAGTGGACACTGAAAGATACACGACCGAAAACCAAAAGGCCTTAGAACAAGGCTTACGGCCCGCCTTAGGGAATCCGTTGGTCCTTGGGATTACGAAAGCGGCTCTGGAAACCGAAAGCTTCTTGAGCGCAGCTTCCTTCCAAGAAACCACGAGAGTCTTAACCGACGCCGCCATCAAAGCGAAACGTGATCCGCTTCACGGCTTAAAGGAAAATGTCATCGCGGGTAAACTTATTCCTGCCGGCACTGGCCTTTATACGGAAGAAGAGGAAGAAAAACGGCTCGAAAACTTCACCGTCGAAAAGAAGATGCAAGAAGTGAGAGACCAATACCTCGAACAACACGATCAACAATAAACGGAAGGGTCCAAGGAAAACTTGGGCCCTTTCTTTTTATCTATTTTTATCTTATTAATAAGCCTATATTTAGTTTGCCATAAATCATTTTTTAACTTTCCCTTGACGAACGAAAAGTGGGGGTGTATCTTCTTTTTGGCCTATGAGAAGAGGGATTCCTCTCTTTTTTAAAGGAAAGGCTTGATACACAAGGAAATGTGTAAATAGAAAAGGAGCGAATATGCCAACGATTAATCAATTGGTAAAAGCTGGGCGCCAAACGAGCGTCAAGAAGAGCAAAGCGCCGGCTTTACAGAAAAGATGGAACAGTTTAACCAAACGGAGTTCCAATCAACCTTCGAGCCAAAAGCGGGGTGTTTGCACCCGGGTCGGCACCATGACCCCGAAGAAACCGAACTCCGCGATGAGAAAGTACGCCAGGGTCAAACTCAGCAACGGCTACGAAGTCACCGCTTATATCGGTGGGGAAGGTCATAACCTTCAAGAACACAGCACCGTTATGATTCGGGGCGGCCGGGTTAAGGATCTTCCGGGTGTCCGTTATCACATCATCCGGGGCACCTTAGACTGCGCGGGTATCGAAGCCCGGCGGCAAGGTCGGTCCCTTTACGGCACCAAGAAACCGAAAGAAGCCAAGTAAAAGGAGTAAACCATGTCACGAAAAGGAAAAACTATCAAGCGCAGTGTCCTTCCCGATCCAATCTATAATTCGGAACTCGTCACCCGTTTAATCAACCGGGTCATGAGAGATGGGAAACGGGGCACCAGCCAAACCATCATCTACAATTCATTCAAGATCATCGAAGAAAAGACCGGGAAGCCCGGTATCGATGTCTTCGCGACTGCGATCAATAACATCATGCCGGAAGTCGAACTCAAAGTTCGTCGGATCGGCGCAGCCAACTACCAAGTTCCGGTCGAAGTCAATGCGGATAGAAAGCAAACTCTCGGCTTACGGTGGCTCGTCACCTACGCTAGACTCCGCAACGAAAAAACGATGGAACAAAAATTAGCTGGCGAAATCATCGATGCCGCTAACGGCACGGGCGCTTCTATCAAGAAGAAAGAAGACGTCCACAAGATGGCGGAAGCGAACAAAGCTTACGCTCATTACCGCTGGTAAAGGAGAACGCCCATGGCAGACGAAAACGTTATCAAAGAAACTGAAACCTACGATTTGCCCCATACCCGGAACATCGGGATTATGGCGCACATCGACGCTGGTAAAACCACCACGACCGAACGGATCCTTTATTACACTGGTCGGACCCATAAGATCGGGGAAGTCCACGAAGGAACCGCCGTCATGGACTGGATGGAAGAAGAACAAGAACGGGGGATCACCATCACCAGTAGCGCGACCACCTGTTTCTGGAAGGGCAACCGGATCAACATCATCGACACTCCTGGGCACGTCGACTTCACCGTTGAAGTTGAACGTTCTTTACGGGTCCTTGACGGGGCAGTCACCGTTCTCGACAGTAAAAACGGCGTTGAACCCCAAACCGAAACTGTTTGGCGGCAAGCTGATAAATACAACGTTCCGAGATTAGTCTTCTGCAATAAGATGGACGCGATTGGCGCGGACTTCGAAATGTGCTTAAGAACGATTAAAGAACGGTTAGGGGTCGACTATGCGGCCATCCAATATCCGATCGGAAAAGAAAGTGCCTTCATCGGGGAAATCGATCTCGTCACGATGAAAGCCTATTATTACGAAAAAGATAATAAAGATGCGGCGCCGGTTGAAAAACCGATTCCCGATGACCTCAAAGAAAAAGCCGCTCATTATCACCAAGAACTCTTAGAAAAATTAGCTTCTTATGATGATGACTTAATGATGGAAGTCTTAGACGGCAAAGAACCGTCGGTCGAAAAGATCAAAGAAGTCATCCATAAAGCTGTCTTGACCGCGAAATTCTTCCCGGTCCTCTGCGGTACCGCTTTTAAGAACAAGGGTGTCCAACTCTTGCTCGACGCGGTCGTGGATTACTTACCTTCTCCGCTCGAAATCCCGGGCGAAAAAGGTGAACTCGACGGCAAAGAATATGTCTGTAAGTGCACCGACGACGCTCCGTTTGTCGGTCTCGCCTTCAAGATTGCCACTGACCCCTTCATCGGGCGACTCGCTTATGTGAGGGTTTATCAAGGCGTCTTAAAGTCTGGTTCCTATGTTCTCAACTCCTCAAGAGGGGTCAACGAAAGAATCAGCCGGCTCGTTCTCATGCACGCTAATAAGCGGCAAGAAGTGAGCTGTCTCCACGCTGGGGAAATCGGGGCGGTCGTCGGCTTAAAGAGCACGACCACCGGTGATACCTTAGCGACTGAAGAAAATCCGGTCATTCTTGAAAGACTCGAATTCCCGGAACCGGTTCTGGAAGAAGCGGTTGAACCGAAGACCAAAGCCGATAGCGAAAAGATGGCCAATGCCCTTCAAAAGTTAGCGGAAGAAGACCCGACATTCCGGGTTCATACCAATAGCGAAACCGGCCAAACCATCATCGGTGGGGTCGGGGAACTCCAACTCGACGTTCTCGTGGAACGGATGAAGAGAGAATTCGGGGTTGTCGTCAATGTCGGCGCTCCGCAAGTTAACTATCGGGAAACCTTCCGGAAGACCGCGGAAGCCCAAGGCCGGTACGTCAAACAAACCGGCGGTCACGGGCAATACGGGGATGTCTGGATCAGATTTGAACCCAACCCGGGCAAAGGCTTCGAATTCGTTGATGCGATTGTCGGTGGGGCGGTTCCCAAAGAATTCATTAAGCCGACCCAACAAGGGCTGGAAGATGCGCTTCAAAGAGGCGTCTTAGCTGGGTATCCGGTCATCGATATTAAAGCCACTCTCTTCGACGGAAGCTACCACGACGTCGATAGTAGTGAAGCGGCTTATAAGATCGCGGCGAGCTTGGCTCTTAAAGCGGCGGCTCCGAAAGCCGATCCCGTCCTCCCCGGACCGATTATGAAGGTTGATGTCACGGTGCCGGATCAATATTATGGTGACGTCATCGGGGATATCTCTCGTCGACGTGGCCAAATGAATGGGGAAGTTCAAAGAGGGAACGCTAAAACCGTCACCTGCTTAGTCCCCTTAGCGGAAATGTTCGGTTACGTCACGGACTTACGGTCGCTCACCCAAGGGAGAGGTAACTTCACCATGAGTTTCTCCCACTACGGTGAAACCCCGCGGTACGTCCAAGACGAAATCATCAAGAAACATGGTGGTCATTAATTACATTGTAATTATTGAACATAAATTAAACTTGCCTTATCATTATTAGGCACATTGAAAAGACCAATATCATTGGAGGAAAAAGAAAATGGCAAAAGAGAAATTCAACCGTGACCGGGTCCACGTTAACGTTGGGACTATCGGACACGTTGACCACGGTAAGACCACTCTTACCAGCGCGATCACCCACGTCTTAGCGATGAAGGGGATGGCCAAAGAATTAGCTTATGGCGAAATCGATGCGAACCCGGAAGAAAAAGCACGGGGCATCACTATCAATACGGCGCACGTTGAATACGAAACCGACAAACGGCACTACGCTCACGTCGACTGCCCTGGGCACGCTGACTATGTTAAGAACATGATCACCGGTGCTGCGCAGATGGACGGGGCGATCCTCGTCGTCAGTGCCGCCGATGGCGTCATGCCGCAAACCAGAGAACACGTCCTTCTCGCGAGACAAGTCGGCGTTCCTTATATCGTCGTCTTCCTCAACAAAGTCGACATGGTCGATGATCCTGAACTCGTCGATATCGTCGAAATGGAAGTCAGAGAACTCTTAAGCAAATATGGCTTCCCGGGCGATGATGTTCCGGTTGTCCGGGGCAGTGCGAAGCTCGCGGGCGAAGCCAAGAGCATCGATGATCCCAATGTCAAACCGATCATCGAACTCTTAGACGCTCTTGACACCTACATCCCTGATCCCGCACGGGATAACGACAAACCGTTCTTAATGCCGATCGAAGACGTCCTCACCATTTCTGGTCGGGGTACCGTCGTCACCGGTAGAGTCGAACGGGGAATGATCAAGATCAACGACGAAGCGGAAATCGTCGGTATCAGACCCACTCAAAAGACCGTTGTCACCGGTCTTGAAATGTTCCGGAAAACTCTCGACTTCGCCGAAGGTGGCGATAACATCGGGGCCTTACTCCGGGGTATCACCAAGGATCAAGTCGAACGGGGCCAAGTTTTAGCGAAACCCGGTTCGATCGTTCCGCACGACAAATTCACCGCGACGGTCTACGTCCTCACCAAAGAAGAAGGTGGACGGCACACGGCCTTCTTAAATGGCTATCGGCCGCAATTCTTCTTCCGGACCACCGACATCACCGGGGATATCACTCTTCCGGCCGACGTCCAAATGGTTATGCCTGGTGACCACGTGACCTTCACCGTCCAACTCATCCACCCGGTCGCTCTTGAACAAGGGACCAAATTCTCCATCCGGGAAGGTGGAAGAACCGTCGGTGCCGGTACTGTCGCCGAAATCATCCACTAATTACAGGAAAGATTCAAAGTCACCCCTCGGGGTGACTTTTTTCTTTCTTTCCGTTTTAAAAATTACTAGAATAGCTCTATGAACGTTGAAGAATACAATAAAAAACATAGCTCTGACTATGCTTTAGCGGGCCTCGGGAAACGGACCCTCGCTTTCTTTTTAGATTTATTAATCGTGGTGGTGGTCGCCTGGGTTTTGAACGCTAACGTGACCTCGACCTTTATGTTTAATGCCTTAGGGGCGAACGAAATCACCAAAGAACTCCGCACTTTCGCGGTCGATAGTTCTTTAGTGGAACCGATTTACGATAACAATAATGACGAGATAACCGGAATCACCTATTACCGGTTTGAACCGACTCCGCAAAAGAAGACGCAGGTTAATAGTGACGGCACAACCACTGAAATCGTCACCCAAGAAAAATACGGGTATCAACTGTATCTCGAGAAGGTTTTCTATTTCTACACCGATTTCTTAATGAATGATGATCGGTGTAATGATGTGAGAGTCACGACGACCGTTGGAAGTACAACCACGACGACCGTCCTTGAAGGGGAAGAAGCTTATTTTAACTACTTCTATACTTCCATCATGGGTTTACCTTCCTTAAGCGAAGAAGATAAGACCAGAACCTATGATTTAACG
Source organism: uncultured Mollicutes bacterium (assembly GCA_900542595.1). Taxonomy (GTDB): domain Bacteria; phylum Bacillota_I; class Bacilli_A; order RFN20; family CAG-826; genus UBA4951. The sequence goes on from UQOB01000035.1 coordinate 6,122, forward strand.
ACGGAAGAAGGGGATGACGAAAAGATCCTTCAAGGGAAGAACGCGTATTTCCGTTACGCTTTAAAAGATGAAACCGGGACACCGGGGGATTTCACTATCGACTTTCGCGCGATGCCGGTTTTAATTTCTTCTTACCAAAATTCGTTGGATCAGGGCTTATACGGCAATGCCGCGGCAAATACCTTAAATGGGTATTTCTACGATTATAACAACACGGATCCGAAGGGTATTTATTACTCCGCGGTCAGTTATTTAATTGGTCAAGATGGGTCGGGGGATCAGACTTACTATAGCGTTAGGAGCGCGAATATTAATTACTATTCCTGGCTCTGTTTAATTCCGGCTTATCTGCCAATAGCGTTCATCGTCTTCTTCTTAATCCCGGTCATCAGCCCCAAAGGCCAGACCGTCGGTAAGATGTTGACGGGTATTCTCCTCGTCGATAATGAAGGTATCCTCTTAAATTGGAAGTTTAGATTACTTCATTATTTCATCATCATGGGGATGTCCTTATTTATCTTGTTACCTTCCTTAGGGGTCGGGATCATGCTTTACCTCTTAGTAGCGTTGATCGACTACATCATCATCGTGATGAGTAAGCGAAAAACAGGCCTTGAAGATATGGTCGCGAAATCCCTGGTCATCGATAGCAAGAACTCCCGTTACTTTAAAACCGCGGAAGACAAAGAAAACTACTTTATGCGGCATCCGGAGATGGCCCCGGTCATCATGCCAGTTGATATGGAAGAAAACGAAAGAATTAAAAGGGAAAACGCGATTCTTGATTTAAGCACCTTAAATAAACACCGGGAAGAAGCCAGAAACATGACCTCTTTCGATGAATTCGAACGGATGAAGGACGAAGAAGAAAAGAAACGGACAGAAGAATTAAGGTCGAAATCTACTCCCAAAGAAAAAGTGTCCTTAAGAAAAGACGAATTATCGGTTGAAGAAAAAGAAACTATCGAAAATAAGATCGAAGAGACGAAAACGAAAGCCCCGGAAGAAGATAATTTTACCGATGATACCCAAACTTTAGCCAAGCTCATCGAAGAAAAAGTCGATGACAGCGACGATAGTGGCTTCACCGACGAGAAAAAGTAAGTTAAGAAAGAATTATTCTTGGGCTAAAAAGTAGGAAGAGCTTTTTCTTCCGTATTTGATTTTGAAATTCGGTTCATAAACTGCGAAATAGTCCCGGAGTTCCCCCACGTAACGTTTAAGGGTAATTTCCGTCAATTTAAAACGTTTCATCGTTTGTTTCTTATTGATGAGGAGCCCCTTCTTTAAACAGACATAGAGGTAAATAAGTACCTGTCCCTTGGTTAATGTCATATCTATTTCCTACTGTTGGTTGCAATCTTTCTTTTAAGATTTTTACATTTTACCTCTATTTCTGTAGCGAGACACTAAAAAATGTTAAAAAGTAACAATTTTTTGTTGTTTGGCGTGAGTCTTTCCCAAAATACTTATTTTGGGATATTTCGAAAAATTTCACTTTAGAGTATTCTTTTCTTATGGCGCGGGAAATCTATGTCGAAGAAGGCTACCGGGTCGCCCCCCTGTTTAGACGCTTTGTAGCGGGGGTGGTGGACTTAGCTTTTGCCTTTCTTTTTTCCATGCTTTTGTTTTTAGTCATCTATCCCCATGGGAATTGGGGGACACTCGGCCAGGCGATCGGGATGAGCGAGACTTGGGATACTTTAAATGTCTACCGAGCCAGCAGTGGTCTCATGCAAGATAAGGACGGGAATATCCTTCATTCGATCGAAGAGGGAACCCCGCAGAACGATATCATTGCCGATGAATTTCCGGAAGATTTTGTAATCTATAAAGAAGCCGTGGAATACTATTATTTCACCTATCAAACCGGGGATGTTAGAGAGGATAACCCCGACCCCAGTAACTACGTTAAAAAGGTCGATGGGGTCATCGTTGATTATTCTTGGTACAACGTCAACGTTTTAGGTTTACCGGAGTACGGGGAAGTTAACCATTCTAATCTCTTTAAATACCATCAAACCGGGGAAGGACCTTTGGATTATGACGTTAAGGCCTTAGGGGAATATCAAGATCACCTCTATGAACAGGAAGAAGATGGGACCTTTGTTTTAGATGAAGAGGGGAATCGGATATTAACTTACGAAGCGAAAGGCGATTTATATAAATACTATAACGACGCGTATACCGAGTGTTTCCAAGATTTAACCAACAGGCCTTTCTTTCAAAGCTTAGAAGATAGCTATTACTTTGACTTTATCATCGTCATGTGTCTGATCATTTATCCTTCCGTTTTAATCTTCTATCTAGTTATTCCTATCTTCAGTAAAACGGGGTCCAGTTTAGGTAAACGGGTCTGTAACTTAGGCTTAATCAAGTATGATGGGATGATGCTCCCGAAGTGGGGTATCTCGTTAAGAGTCTTACCCTTAGTCTTCGTTATTTTAGTGATGTTAATTCTCGATGACTTTGTCTTAAGTTTTAGTTTCTTCCTCTTAATCTTCTTAATCAGCATTACGACGGGTCTTTTAACGAAGAAAAGACGGTGGCTCCATGACTACTGCGCGTTAAGCGTGGTGACCGAAAGAATCGATAGCATGGATGCGTACGAAAGAGAGAAGGGGTTAAAGCCGATCACCGACCTTAAAAAAGAAAACGACCATGCATAAGATTGTATTAGCTCCCGTTTGGAAAAGATTTTTAGCGGCTATTCTCGATGCGGTAGTGTTTCTTTTACTGCTCTTAGGGGTTTTTGCGGCGGTCCAAGCCATTTTTAACGTGACCCCTTACATCAATAGTCTTAAAAACGATATCACTTATTATTCTCTTAAGAGTGGCCTCTATTACGAAAAAGAAGGGAACTTATACCCTTACACTGAAGAACAAGAAAGAATTGATTATCAGTTCTATTTCGATATGATCGAGGATTTCTATATTGAGGATGATAAGCTTCTTTCGTTCCCGGATCAAAATGTCGTCGTTTTAAACGAAACTTATAGCCAATTTACTTATGAAGAAAGTAAGTACTATTGGTTTAACGTCAATATCTTAGGCTTAGACGATGATTTAAATCTCTATCCGAACCGGGTTTTAAAGAAGCCGAGCCAAGATGGGAAGAAATATTTCACTTATGCGAAAGATAGTGAAGGAAATCTTCTTTATGGAAGTGAAGCGGTGCCGCTGGATGAGTTTTTACTCAGTAGTGGCAGTGTTTCTGCCTTCGGGAATGAACAACTTAGGTCATTCCTTTATAAAACCGATGATATTTCTTTATATTACTTAGCTTTAGAAACTTTCACTAATCTTCCGAATATCCAATATCTAAGCGGGGAATATAGCGTGATGTTACAAGCCTACCCACTTTCAATAGCCTTAGCCATCAGTTTCCCCATCTATTACGTGGTCATACCCCTTTTCTTACGTGACCAGGCGACATTGATCAAACGTTTCTTCGGTTTAGGTTTAATGACGAAATACGGTTTTAAAGCGACGAGAGCCCAAGCGCTTTTAAGAGGACTACCGGTCTACTGCATCATGATGATCGTCTTTATTTTCTTAAATCAAAATATCGCGACAATCATTTTATTGGGTTTATTGTTGATTAGTTATTTCGTTTCCCTTTTCACGACCCAACATACCGCGTTACATGATTTAGTAGCGGGCACCGTTGTTATCGATTCTAAAAATTCCCTCATCTATAGCTCACGAGAAGAACAAGATTTGGCCGAAAAAGAATTGGGTTTAATTCTCGACCGCGCGACGGAAAGCGTTAACAAAGGCAAAAAAATGGTTGAAGAAGAGAAGCAAGAAAAGTTATAGTGGAATGTTGGGGAAGGGATAATTCCCTTTTGTTCGGGTGCTCGCTTGTTTGAATTCTCGAACTCGTGTAGAATAAGGGCACAAGAAGAAACGCTACATAGTTAAAAATTGTATTCAGGAGGAGAATACATGGAAGTTAAAATTGCAGACCTTTCGAAGGTATTCCGGAGCCGGAAAGGTTCTCACACCACCGCGGTCGAAAAGATGTCTTTTACGATCCCCGATGGTAAGCTGGTGGGTCTTTTAGGCCCCAGCGGTTGCGGTAAGTCAACCACCCTTTACATGATCGCCGGTCTTCATAAGCCGACGGAAGGGCATATTTATTTCGGGACGGAAGACGTCACGGAAGTGCCGCCGGAAAACCGGGGCATCGGTTTAGTTTTCCAAAATTACGCTTTATATCCCCATTTTACTGTCCAACAAAACATCACCTTCCCGCTCGATAATGTTCGGCTGCCGGGTTTCTATGGAAACGAAGCTTCCAAAGTGAAATCCCTGAAAGCCGAACTTTATTATTTAGGGAAGAAAGTTAAGAAAGAGAAAGCTAGCTACCCCGTCCTTCTTTCTCGCGGCGCTCCCGTCGAAGAAGAAGTGGAAACGAGAAGAAGTGCTTTAAAGAAAGTTCTCGAAAATGAAATCACCAAAGAAACTTTCGATGAATATAAAACGAGAAACGAAAACTTATCGTCTTCCATCCAAGAAGTCGGGCAAGCTTATTTAAACGAAGTTAAAGCTTTAACGGCCGTTCTTAAGAAGAAAGATAAGAAAGATGATTTAAATATCACGAGCACCATTGAAGAACAAGAAAAGAAAGTTAAAGAAAAAGAAGAAGCGCTCGTCGCGGCGAGAAAAGATAAAGCTTCTGCTTGGGCGGATGAAATCGTCATCGCGGATAAACTTTTAGAAGATTTAACCAAAGCCTTAAATACCGAAAGAACGTACGCGAGCTATTTACCGCTTTATAAGAAAGCCGTCAAAAAGACCAAAGAAGCTCTTAAGAAAGTGATGGGAGCGGAAAAACGGGTCCATGCGGCGGAGAGGATTCAAGAAAAACTTGAAAAGGCTAACGCTTCCGATAGCGATATCAAGTTAGCCGGGGAAGAAATCGAACGGCAAAAGAAGCTCTTAGAAGACAGAACCGCTGAACTCGAAAAAGTTAAAGCGGCCGAAGAAGAAGCCAAACTCCAATACGAAACATTAAAAGCCGAAAATGAAGACCGGGCGAGTGGCAAAGCTTATAAAGCTGCCTTAGCGACCTGGAAGAAGATGAAAAAATATGTCACTTCGCTTTCCCGTGATATGCAAACTTTAACTTCCATCATTAAAGAACTTCCGGAAGATGAAAAACGGTTAGCTTCATTAACCGAAGACGTTAAAGACGCCGAACGGGCCCTCGAAATGAAGAAGAATCAATTTAGAGAGCTCCAAAAAGCGGATCCGAGAGAAGCGAAGATTGAAAATAAGCGAAGACTCAGTAAACAAGATAAGAACGCTATCGCGCACGAAATGGCGAGGATCGTCGATATTGAACCCTATTTAGGAAGAAAACCGAAAGAACTCTCCGGTGGTCAACAACAACGGGTGGCCATCGCTCGGGCGCTTTCCAAACGTCCTTCCGTCTTACTTCTCGACGAACCTTTAAGCAACTTAGACGCCAGGCTCCGGCTTCAAACCCGGGAAGAAATCAAACGGATTCAACGTTCAACCGGGATTACGACCGTCTTCGTCACCCACGACCAAGAAGAAGCCATGAGCATCAGCGACATCATCGTCGTTATGAAGCTCGGTATCATCCAACAAATTGGGGAACCGCAGCACGTCTATGATGAACCGGCCAACCTTTTCGTCGCCAAATTCTTAGGCAGCCCCGCGATCAATGTCTTTGACGGGGAAATTAAGGATGGAAAACTTTACCTCAACGGTAAACTCTTCGATGACGATGAAATCTATAAAAAACCTTATGAAAAGACCGTCTACGAAGGAAAGATCGCCACGCTTGAGGACTTAGAAGCCCATAACATCGATAGTTCTGTCGATATTGAAGAAAACCCGGAAATTGCGAAACTCGCCCTTCCGAGCCACAAAGAACTCGTCAAAGACCGGAAGGTTAAGATTGCTGTCCGGCCGGAAGGCTTTGCTTTAGCTTCTAAAACCGCGAAGAAAGGCATCATCCCGGTCAATGTCGAGATGGTCCAACACATCGGACGGGATATCTCGGTGGTCGGAAACATCGATAAACAAAAAGAAAATGAAGTTAAGATTATCATCACCAGTGATTTAAGAGATGAAATCGCCGGTAAAGACAAGATTAACTTTACCGCTAAGCGGTTCTACGTCTTCGAAGAAGAAGGGGAGCGGATTAAATAATGGAAACAAACGTCAATAGCAAAACGCGCCTGACGTTGAAGGACCGGGTCAAATATTGGACCGCTAGACCCTTAGAAGGGCATAAGCTCCAATCGACGGAAACCTTATTGACCCAGACCTTAGGCGTCAAGAAAGCCTCGCGCTTTAGGCTCGGGGAAACCGCTAAAGCCTGGATCGCTTTAATTCCGGCTTTAATCTTCCTCATCCTCTTCATGATCTATCCGATCTTGAACAGCTTTATCATGAGCTTCATCGTTAACTTTAGCTGGCAGAGAGGGACGGGGACATCCTTTGCCATCAGCCACTTCATCGCCGCTTTAAGCAGCGAC
>UQOB01000036.1 GCA_900542595.1 uncultured Mollicutes bacterium
AACCTACAACCGATCGGTTAACAGCCGATTGCTCTGCCATTGAGCTAAGCAAGCGTCGCACAAACGTGCATGCACTATATTACCGATGGTCAACGGGTTTTGCAATAAATTATGTGAGATTTTTTGCAAAACTTGGTTTGAGCCACTCTTCGTTAAGCGGATAATTTTTTATCGATGCAATTAAGCAAGTCTCCGACCGTTTTAAATCCCCCGAGTTCTTCCGCTTCAAAGTGGATTCCATAACGATCTTCTAAATCTAAGCACATCTCAACGACATCGAGGCTATCGAGCCCGAGGTCTTTGAGGGTCGCATCATCTTTCAGTTCGGTTTTCCCGATTCTTTTCATGAAACTATCTCTAATTTCTTCAATTTGTTTACTGGCCATAAAAGCTTCCTCGCTCCATAAAGTTACCATAAATTGAAAGAAGAAAAAAGAAATAAAACTGAAAAAAGAAAAGCGGTTAAGTGAGGCCCCTCGCTCATTTAACCGCTTTATATTAGCCGAGAACGTTAACGTTGACGGCTTTTGTGCTTTTAGGAATGGTAACGCTGGCTTCGCTTTCCACCCGGTTTGCCATATTTTGGAAGGTGGGGACGAGAACTGCCGCCATCGCTCCAAATATCGCAAGCACGAGGATCATCCCTAAAAGTTGACCTTTAAGTTCTGACATATTTCCTCCTTTCTAATCTAAGTATCCGAGAACGGTCGAACGGGTGACCGTGACCTTCATGGCTTGTTGACTCATGATGAGGGGGGTAAAGCTTTTACTGATTTGGAAGGTTAAAATATCCCCCACTTGGTAAGGACCTCTGCCGGTCGCCACGATCGTGGCCCCGCAGTTAGTTTTAACGAAGTGACGGATTTCACTTGTGACCCCACCGCTGATACTAATTTTCTTCGCGACCGTCACCGAACACGTATCTAAGGTTGAATGGATAATTTGAATCGATGATAGGTCGCTGGTTAAACAGATGACTTGAATCGCGAAGAAGAGACTTAGAAGGAAGCCTAACTTAGAACCCATTGATTAAATCCCCCATGACAGTTACCACCCCAACCATAATCATGATCATCATTAAGGATGAGGCGATTACCGGTAATATCATCGCGTTATCAAACTTCTTCTCTTCTTTGATTAAATCTTCTCTTTTCGCATTCTCAGAATATGCGTGGAAGAGATGGAAGAATTGATCGATATAACGTTGGTTACCCCCTTCATCCATCATCTTATAAATTGCGATCATCACTTGCCTGATTTCTTGACTTTCTAAATCGTTACAGAAGGTTAAGAAAGGAACGACTGTTTTATCATTTTCAATATCGCTTAACAGCGTTTGAATCTTCTGAAAGAAATAGCTGGAAGAGAACTTCATCGTCTCTTTTAAAGCGGAGTAAGGTGTTAACCCAGTTTCCACATAAATCGCGAAGTAATCAAAGAGATGGATAAATTCCTTCTCCCGCATGTATTTTTCATCCTCTTTTTTCTCTTTCCGTTTGTTAAAAGCGAGATAAATCACCACGACGGAAATCAGTAGGCAAGAAAGGCTCAAGAAAAGGTTTTTAAGGAGGAGATAAGAGACGATGGATATAAGGGTCCCCGCGATACCGATGATCCAAAAGCCACTTTCTTTCCAGGAAAATCCCTTCCGAGAACCTTTCTCCCTTTTAAGAATGAGATTTTGCTTTTTGCTTTTTGCCATGTTTAATGCCTCCTAAAGGTAGTTTTGAAGGATAAAGAAGATAAGTGAAATAAATGATGGCCCCTAAAGTGAGAAGGAAATAAACTCCTCCTAAAAGTAAGAACCAGATATTATTTGCTAAAGCGGTGTAAAAGTTATTTAAGCCGATTCTTACGAACAAGGCGACCGCGATACTCATGCCCCACAAGACCCCAAACTGGGCTAAATATCGTTTCTTAACCCGGTACACTGCATCTCCGTCCGCTTCTTCGAGGGATGCTTCTTGGAAGAGAGGTTGACTGAGCTTTAAGATATCCCCACCTTGCTCTTCAAAGAGAGTGTAAATTGACCTAAATACTCTAAAGAAATCAAACGCGAAGTATCTTCCTAAGTAATCAAGTCTTTCGCCTAAGGGGGAATCATTTAAACCTTCAATCTTGCCCTTTAATTCACTCGGTAAGACATTTACCGCGCTTTTAAAGGCCTCTTCCCCGCTATTTTGGACAGCAAGGCTGATGATGAAGGTTTGAATAAAGTGGAAACAGTATTTTCTTTTACTGTTATCGATATTGAGCTGAATGACCCGCGGAATAACAAAGAGATAAAAAGCGAGGGTAAAAGTGAGGAAGACCGCGATGGTGATATAGAGGTTAGATGTTAAGAAGAAGGACGTTAAAGCGAAGATTAAACCGAACAGTAAGCTATAAGTGAGATTCTTCATAAGGGTTACTCCAGATTATTTCTAAGTTTTCATTTTTCATAACGGCAATTTCTTTTACATAACGGATGATCTTTCCGTCTTCGTCCTCTCTCTTTTCTAGGAAGCAAAAAGCATGAAAGACGCTTCTCAAATCTTTTTCTAAATTTTCTTCTTTAAGCGATGGGCTCCAGAAGAGACTGAGCCGTACCATTCTCGGGATCACCCCTTCTAAATCTTTCGCATGGATAGACGTGATGACCGGGTGGCCGCTTAAAGCGGACGTTAAGATATCGAACATCTCTTTTCCCCGAGCTTCCGCGATAATGAGGTAATCTGGGTTATTTCTTAAAGCGTTCGCAATCAAATGATCAAAAGAACTGGGGTTATAAGATTCATTCATCAACCAAGTTGTTAAATCGATATTGCTATCGTTCTTGATGGTTAATTCTTCTACGTTATCGATGACGACAGCTTTTTGATGAGGTGATAAATGGTTAACTAACCACTTTTGGAGTTCGGTTTTCCCCACGCCAGTTTGACCCGCGATGATGATGGATTCCCCTTTCTTTAAGAAATCAAGAAGGATGTTCTTTCCTTCTTCATCGAGAAAGTGTTCATCATAGCTGACGACGTCATCTTCACTAGCGATTCTGATCGAAAAGGTGGGAACTTTTTCATTCTTCACTCGTCCAATCGATGGGTATACCGCGTTAACCCGGTAAGGACCAAAACTTAAATCGAGGAAAGGGGTCGCAAAAGAGAAACTCCGTTCCGCTAAATTCGCGATATTCCGTAAGAAACTTAGGATATCGTCAGGTGATAAAAAGATTTCACTCTTCCTTCTACCTTCGTTACGGGTTACATAATAGATATCTTGTCCGTTATAGCTGATATCGGTCACTCCCGGAATGGTTAATAATTCGTTTAAGAACGAACCTTGAAAGTAAGTTAAGAGTTTACTCATAGAACCGCTCCTTTGGTGATCCGGAAGTTTAAAGAATTGTTATATTCAAAGCTATTTAAATACCTAGCATCTAAGGTAATAGTTAAGGCAGTCGGGTAACTTTGTCCCCGGTAGAAATAAGCATCCGCGACATGGAAATCGAGTTCATAGTCGATAGAGTTCCCATAAGGTTTAAAGCTATCGTTCAGGATGGTACTAACCCGGCTCATCGCGAGATTAATATCGAAGTATGGGCCGTTAGAAAGAGCGATGGGACTGGCGCTATTGACGCAGGTTTTAAGGACGTTATCGTCAATCTGCATGAAAGTTTTTGCGATTGTGCTGTAGCCATTCGCAAAGCGAAAGACCCCGAGCGACACCACGAACGTAAAACTGACAACTAAGAAATTAAGCATCAATATTCCTCCACGCAGAATTCACTGTTACCGCAGCTTCCAAAATAGTTACCGGTTTGAATGATGGAAAAGTTAATCGATAAGTGCCAGAGACCATTCTCCCCCACCCCTTGTAAGATAAGAACAAAGTCATAAGTTCGACTTTCCCCGGTCTTAACTGGTGGAAGCAAGATATCTTTTGTCCTAATATCATGAGCTGACCCTTGCTTCGGTCTAAGTGTCCGACCATCAGGCGAGGCGAACATATAATCTTTTGAGACCGGGTAATAGACGTTCTTAGACATCTCTTCAAAGACGAGAGGGAAACCTACGACTCTCCTTCCCCTATAAAGCGAGGTTTCAAAACCGGGTAATAAATCAATATGATTAGTTAGTACTAAGTCCGCTTTGGTGGGAACAAAAGGGATCTCTTGCAAGGCATAGTCCTTTTGTTTAAACAACATCTGGCTCAAGGGAACAACGTTCGCCTGCGGAGCGGTATAGACGCTCTGTATCCCCTTCGTCTGGATTTCATGGGAATAGCAGTACGCGCGTCCATTCCTAAATCTAGTTCCTAAACCGTAAGTCCCTTTGACGTTCGTATCCGTATCTGGATCTAAGGTGTAATAGGTTTTTCCATTTAGCATCGTCCCAAACTTAAAGTAGGTGGGCCAGAAGACGGTTCTTTTTCCGGGATAAGACAAAGTAAATTCACATTCGACGGTATAGATGGATTCCGTGATATCGTCCGCCATAATCATCCGGCTCCAGAGGTAATCGTTACCCGCTTTGACTTCGATCGGGGAACGGGAAATGACGGCTTGGTAACCTGCCCCACCAGTCTTTTGATCAATGATATCAGAATGGATATATGCGTTGAGCTCGACGTTCACATCCTGAGTCGCATGAAAACCCCAGGTATATTTAAAATTGTATTCATTAGTCGTGATGGGGTAGATTGTCCGGTCACTAAAACCCCCGAAGTCAGTGGGGTAAACTACCGCGGCTTTAACGGTGAAACTTCCAAGCAAGGGCCATAACAAAAACAACCCCAATAAGAGTTTGAGCTTTTTCATACCGGCTCTTTATTCTTTTAGAGCGTGGAACGCTCGAACCATAAAGTTATTTTTCCAGGGATTATATTGTTTGGAATCCAAATATTCTAACCACCAGAACTTATAATGCCGTCCGTATTCGAGGACATCGTTTAAGAAACTTAACTGTTCTAACACTGTCAGTCCATCAAAGTATTCCCGGACTCGTAAAATGAAACGGGCCGCTACTTTATCTTGGTGCCTGAGTAAAAAGTCCTTATCGACATCGTATATGTGTTCATCGGGTGAATATCCGATCTCGATGAGGGCTTGCCGGACTGCTGCACCTAAAAGAAGAAGATAATCGCGTTCCTTCATTTTGGGAAAAGTGATTTCCATTTCTTCACTCATGGTCGTAACCTCCTTTCCTTCTTATAGCGCAATTCTAGAAAAATGTCCCTAAAAATTCTAATAATTTACCTTTAATTTTTTAGACCACGTATAATAACAATATGATTTTACTCACAGGGGCATCGGCTTCCGGCAAGACGGAAGTAGCTAAAACTTTACGGGAAGAATTCCACATTGTGAAAGCCGTCACCTGCACCACGCGGCCGATGAGAAAAGGGGAAGTTGATGGCAGGGATTATTTTTTCTTAACGAAGGAAGAATTCTTAAAACGGAAAGAAGAAGGCTTCTTTGTGGAAACCACTTATTACAATGGTAACTACTACGGCTGCGGAAAAGACCAAATCGCGCCCAACCGGGTAGTCGTCGTCGACCCCACTGGCTTAAAGAACTTCCAAGCTCTCCATATCCCAGGGATTGTTTCTTTTCTTTTAACAGCCAGTGAGAAAATTCGAATTCAAAGAATGCTCCACCGGGGGGATAAAAGGGATAATATCGCCCAACGTATCATCTACGACCGAAAAGAATTTAAGCGTGTTCTTCATACCACTTACGTCATTAAAACTGACGACTTAAATCTCGAACAAGTAGCGATGTTAGTCTTGGAACTTTATCAAAAAGCTCTGCAAAAACTCAATTAATTTTTCGTTTTTAAGGAAAGCACGCGGCAGAGTTCTTCCGCGTCTTTTTCATATTTATGAGGTGGTTCAATCACTTTTGGGTAACCACTGATATGGAACAAACCATCCGCGACAATGTAGCTTCCCTTCTTCACTTCATTTGAGCATGCCATAACTTGCCCTAAGCAGGCTTTACTAGGGCTATGGGTAAAAAGATACAGGACCCCATTCCCAATCTTCTTTATGATTGGAGCGTACTCCCTGATAATATTCGACTTCGTAACCCCCGGATGGAAAAGAACGATATCTAAGCCTTGCTTTAAATAATGGAAGAAGAGGCTATTAAGCCCCGCTTTACTGACAAAATAATCCATCTGCCGAGATGAATATTCTTTTTTAAAATAAGCATCGTAATCATGGTCTTTCGGTTGCTCTGCCGCGAGAGAAGTCGTTAAGACATACCGACCATTAGGAAAGAGTTTTGATAATCCTTCTAAGAGCCTGAAAGTCCCTAAAAGGTTGGTCGCTAAGGTTAGCGGCATCCCGTCCACTTTCGCCGCATCTTTCTTCGGGAAATAGATACCAGCGTTAAGAATGATGATATCAAAATGTTCGTTTTTCACCATCTCGAGGAAGGAGTTCACGCTATCTTTGTTGCTTTGATCTAAAGGTAAATACTGGAGCTTTTGGTTATTAGTTTTCTCTTTTATCTCAAGGACCTTTTGATTTCCTTTACTAGCGTTCCTGCTCGCGATTGTCACTTCTCCCCCGAGCGAGGCTAAGTAATAGAAAGTCCACTCCCCGATTCCGCTATTACCGCCGGTTAAAAGGATTTTCTTACCGGTAAAATCGAGATGTTTCGCTTTTAAATAATCTAAATATTCTTTCATTTCGTAAGTATTTTAAAAGAAATAAAAGGGGTTTCGCAATAAAAAGGAGCCCCGAAGGGCCCCTTAAAAGGAGGAATAAAATGATTTAGACCTTATTCTTCATCATCCTCGTCCTCATCGTCCGTTCCCGCGTTTTGGGGAACGTAATGAGCGAGGTCATCCGCGTAGTCACGAACTTCGAGTTTACCTTGTTCAAGATTATCCTTTTCACAGGCGTCTTGAATCAATTGCTTCGCTCTTCTTAAGCTGAGCGGGCTCTTGACCTTAAAGACGACCGGGATTTCTTTATAGATGTTCTTGTTACCAGCAAACTTCAAGGGTAAGGAACTATTTTCATAGTCCTTCATATCGAGCGCGAAGTAGAGTTTTAAGCTCTTACCAGCGACGGTAATCTTGACGTAAGTCTTGGTGTGGAGACGGAAGGTATCACCGGTATTGCTGAGGCGGCTCTTAAGACCGTAGCTTAAGCATTCCGCTTTCAGTTCGTTATAGTTGTTCTTCATTTCCTCATCGGCTTCTAAAAGACGTGTTGGGAAGGGAACTCTCACGATTTTCGGTTTTTCTTCCTTGACCGGTTCTTCCTTCTTTTCTTCCACCACGGGGGCGGGAGCAGGCGCGGGTGCCGGTGCCGGAGGGACATTAACGATAATCTGCGGCATCACCGGGGTGGGTTCCGGTTTAACTTCCGGGACAGGTTCCGGTTTTGGTTCTTCTTCGACCGGTTCTTCGACTTTCTTCTCTTCTTCGAGTTTCGCTAAGAGTTTGTCGAATTGTTCTGCGACGATGGTCCGAAGTTCTTCCGGTTTGATGAGATTGGCTTGAATGTCTTTAATGGCATCGTCTTGCATCATATCTTTCCGTTTGAGGGCTTCGAGCTCAACGTTCGGTTTTTCTTCTTTCGGTTCTTCCGCTTTTTCAAGAAGGGGAACAAGTTTTTCGTCTAAAGCTTCCTCGACAATCTTATTGACGTCTTCGGCAGTTAAAGCCGGCGGAACTTCTTCCTTCACTTCTTCTTTAACTTCTTCCTTGACGGTTTCTGGTTCCGGAGCGGGTTCTTCTTTCTTTAAGAGTTCATCTTTTAAAGATTGAAGTTCTTCCCGGAGGATGCTTCTCACATCGTCTTCAGTTAAAGCGGGTTTTTCATCTTCAAGAAGATCATCATATTCTTCATCGACGTCTTCTTCGTAATCGGGATGAGCATCTGCGTAGTAGTTATCAAGTTCGGCTCTGATCAATTGCCGCGCTTCATCATCGGTTAACGGTTTATCGTTATCCGGATGATCATGATCATCGAGCGCTTCTTTGATGATGGCTCTGAGTTCTCTCGCGGTTAAAGGACGATTATCGTCTTCGACCGGAGCGGGTTCAACTTTCGGTTCTTCTTTCTTTTCTTCCACCACGGGGGCAGGAGCGGGAGCCGGAGTTTGAACAACCACGGGGGCCGGGATTTCCGGCGCTTTTACTAAGCCTTCCGGAATCTTAACTTCAATATGGATGGGTCCAGCGGGTTCGGGTTTCGGTTCTTCTTTAACCGGTGCCGGTTCTTCTTTCTTAGCTGGAGCCGGGATTGGTTCCCCGTGCGCATTGTAATAGAAATGTTGCACGATATAGGGAACTTCTTTCTTTTCTTCTTTGACCGGAACGGGTTCGGTGACCGGTTCTTTGGTGTCAGGTCCCGCCGCGGTTAATTCATCATATTGCGCGGCTTTAAGAGCGTCTTCATCATTGACGTCTTTTTCAGTCGGGAAGTTGAGCACTTCTTCGGCTTTTTGTTTTTCGGCGATAGCTTTCTTACTGAGGTAAGGATGCTTACGGCAGAAATCAATGCCGACGCATAAAGCGATAAAGCCAAGGATGAAACCGACGAGCAAGATTGCCATACCAGCTAAGATAACAATCGCTTGCCAGATGTTAATGGCGCCGACATTTCGGATTAAGGGAAGGAGCCCAGTAATATCTTCGTGAGCAACACCTTCATAGTTGAAGACATAGCCGGTGTTGGCCGCGAGTAACATCGTCATCGCGACGCCGCCGCCTAAAAGACCAATAATCCAGGTGGCGAGTTGGCTCGGCCGTTTTCTCACGATGATCATGATGAATAAGACGATCCATAAAATAAGGAATATCGCGGTTAAACCTAAGATCGGATAACCGACAAACATGCTTACTAAGTGGTCTTTCGCCCCAATCATCGTTTGATTAGTAATGTTGAAAGCTCCGGTGATGAATCCGATAAACATATCACCTAAGTTACTAACAAAGTTAGTCATTCCCCCGACAATGTCAGTAGCACCCATGAAGAAAACACCTTCAGTGCCAGAGAACATCAACGGGAGAAGAAACAGGAGTGCCCCACCGATAATAGTAAGAATCAGCGAAGCTATGGATAAACCAATCGATTTTCTTCTCATAATTGCTACCTCTTAAAGAAATTGTAGCCAATAAGAAAGCACTTTCAAACAAAAAATGCAATTTTTGCAAAGATTTTACAAAGTTATCGGGGTTTTGCCGAGTTTTTTACGTATAAAGTAAAGGAAGAAGTAACAGTGGAAATATTTAAGGGCCCTTCTAACCACTTTTCTCCGTCTAAAGTGTAGATAAGCTGGTCATTATCAAAAGCAAAATTCGCTTCTTTTATCCGATAATAACGGGATTTTTTAAAAGGAAAGAAAGATAATAAGCCGTTCCAAAAGCCCGTTTTTGGATAGAGGAAAAGAAGGCTATTTTCATCAAAATCTTCCGGTTTTATCACCCGAAAACCACCCATTCTTTCCCCTAATAAGAAAATAATAAAAGGGGAAGACTTAGAAATGATTTGTCCTGTGGTTTTTAAGCAAAAAGGGTAGTTAGCTTCCTGAATAATCCGGGGAACTGCTTCTAAGTAGTAGCTCATCTTCCCTAACCACTTCTTACTACTATCGCTCGTCATCCAGGGGATATCGCTAAAGACACCGGCCGCTAAAGAGTAAGTAAAGTGCCGAGTTTGATTTTTAACCACCGCTTTTCCTAAAAGCACATGCTCGTCTTTTTCACTTTTAAATAAGCTGAGGTTTTGGTTAAAGGATTTCTTAATCCCAAACCGTTTTCCGGCGTCCCCGATGGTGCCATCGTTAAAGAATAAGACCTTCCCCTTCCACTCTAAATCTTGCAAAAGGTTAACCAAAACATTGAAGGTCCCATCCCCTCCAATGATCACAAAAAGATCAAAGTGTTCAATCTTCTTTTTAAGGTAATTTAAGGTCTCATCTAAAGCTAAACTCGGGACATAAGAAACCGAATAACCCTGTAGTTTTAGGGTATTTCCCAGCTTATTTCGTTTTCCTATCCTCAAATAACTTTGACTTTCCGGCTTTAAATAGACTAAGGCTCGCTTCATTTTTGTTTCTTAATCGCGGCTTCAATTAAGCCCAAGAATAAGGGGCTCGGTTTTAAAGGACGAGAGAGGAATTCCGGATGGAATTGACTAGCGATAAAGAAGGGATGATTTTTGAGTTCAAGGATTTCCACTAAGTTCTTCTCCGGATTAATACCGCTAAAGGTCATGCCCCCTTGTTCAAAGGTTTCCCGGTATTTGTTATTGAACTCATACCGGTGCCGATGCCTCTCCTGCACCATATCTTGCCCGTAAAGTTTATGGGCTAAGCTATCGCGCTTCAATTCACAATCATATAAGCCGAGTCTTAAGGTGCCGCCCATATTGATACCGGTATATTGGTCACTAAGTAAACTGATGACAGGGAAAGGTGTTTGGGGATCAAATTCCGTCGTATTCGCGTTCTTCATTTTTAAAACATTTTCCGCATATTCAATAGCGGCCAACTGCATCCCAAAACAAATCCCGAGGAAAGGAACTTTCTTTTCTCTCGCGTACTTTATGGCGAGTTTCTTTCCTTCGCTTCCTCTTTCCCCGAAACCACCGGGGACGAGGATCCCGTCATATTCTTTTAAAATGGAATCAACATTCTTCTCTGTGATATCCGGGGACTTAATCCAGCCGATTTTCACTTTCTTACCGCAGTAGTAGGCCGCGTGTTTTAACGCGCTAGCGACCGAGAGATAGGCGTCATGAAGTTCCACATATTTCCCCACTAAGGCAATCTTCACTATCCCATCAGCGTCCTTAATCGATTTCACCCATCTCGACCACGCTTCTAAATCGATAGGGTTAGAAGGTAATCTAAGATGATTTAAAACATAATCGTCAAGTTTTTGTTCATGGAGGAAGAAAGGCAGTTCATACACTTCTTCTAAATCCTGGGCTTCAAAAACCCCATTTCTTTGCACGTTACAGAAAAGAGAAATCTTGTTCTTACTGCTTTCGCTTAACGGTACTTCCGTCCGAAGGACTACCGCATCGGGTTGAATCCCTAAACTTAAGAGTTCTTTAACCGAGTGTTGAGTGGGTTTGGTTTTGCTTTCCCCTGCCGCATGCAGATATGGCACTAAGGTATTATGGATGAACATCGTGTTCTCCATCCCTAAATCGAGCCGCATTTCTCTCACCGCTTCTAAGAAGGGAAGAGATTCAATATCCCCGACCGTTCCCCCGATTTCACAGATGACGACATCGGCTTCGCTGATTTTGCTAGCTTTAAGTAAACGTTCTTTGATTTTATTAGTGACATGTGGAATTACTTGGATACAGGCTCCAAGGTAATCCCCCCGTCTTTCTTTATCCATGACGGCTTTATAGATTTTGCCGCTGGTGACACTGCTTTCTTTGGTGAGATTAACATCCACCCACCGTTCATAGTGCCCTAAATCGAGGTCCGTTTCCGCTCCATCGTTAGTGACATAGACTTCCCCATGTTGAAAGGGTGACATCGTCCCCGGATCGGCGTTGAGGTAAGGGTCACACTTCAGCATGAACACCTTGATGCCCCTCTGTTTTAAAAGAAGACCTAAAGACGAGGCAAAAATGCCTTTACCTAAAGACGAAACAACCCCACCGGTCACGAAGATAAACTTAGCCATAACGACTCCTAAATAACGTTTCTTAGTCTACGGGTTTTTTCTTTAAAACGAAAGATAGAAAGCGTGACATAGTCCAAAGAAAAACAAAAATAAGAATTGACTATCTTTATAGATATATAAGGAAGAAGATCTCGAATAATCACATTATTTAGAAAAATATGGGAGTTTTATAAAGATATTTTAATTATTAACAAAGAAAAAACCGGCCTTTCAGCCGGTCAATATTCATCTGGTGGCGGAGGAGGGATTTGAACCCCCGACCGAGCGGGTATGAACCGCTTGCTCTACCGCTGAGCTACTCAGCCACAGCTGCATTTGGTGGAGCTTAGGGGACTCGAACCCCCGACCCCCTGCTTGCAAAGCAGGTGCTCTCCCAACTGAGCTAAAGCCCCGTAAAATGGGCAGCGACATGATTATAAAAAAGATGGTAATAAGTATCAAGTTTTTTATTCAATTAAGGCTGAACAGGGCTTATTATCGAACTATTTCTTTAAGGTTAAGCCGTCTTTAAAAGCGTGCCCAACCACGTCATGCACTAAGCGGTAAACATGGTTCATTGAATCGTAAGAAACTAAGTGGAACTTATCAAAGTCGATCTTGCCGTCGGTTAAGATAGCTTCATCGATGGAAACGTTGATAATCTTCGCGACTAAGATACCAGTCTCGGTATTCCAACTATCGACTTCGCATTCCAAGGTTAAAGGAAGTTCTTTAAATAGCGGGGCGTTTACTTTCTCACTCTTCGTCGGATGGAAATTCACGACCGCGATTTTATCGACGTCGTTACCACTGACGAGGCCTAAGTAATCGCATTCTTTAATCACTTCTTTCACGGCGGGGCTGATGGTTAAAGCTTTAGTCTTTTCAAAGTTCTTAACCGTCTTATGGTCAGTTGAAAGAGAGACCATAATCTTATCGGAATCATAGATACCGCCCCAAGCGGCATTCATGAGGTCAGCTTTCCCCTCTTCGCTATAGGTG
>UQOB01000037.1 GCA_900542595.1 uncultured Mollicutes bacterium
TTTCGCATAAATCATTTACCAACCAGTAAGGTTGAAACAAGAAATCAATATAATTCTTGTAATTATTATAAGAATTTATAAATTTGATATAACGGATTTAGGTTGTTATAAGGATTAGATGATCACGCGAACTGAGCGTTAAATAAGGAATAGTAGAACCCCTTCTTCGCCATCAATTCTTTGTGGTTACCCATCTCGATGATTTGCCCATCTTTAAGGACGACGATTAAGTCCGCTTCAATAATCGTGCTTAACCGGTGAGCGACAATCAAACTCGTCTTATGGGCCATTAACTTTTGGAAAGAAACGTTTAAGAGTTGTTCGGTGTGAATATCGATGTTACTGGTCGCTTCGTCAAGGATAACAATATCGTGCTCAGTTAAGAGGGCTCTCGCGACTTGAATAAGTTGCTTTTCCCCGGTTGATAAAGCCCCATTATCGCTGATGACGGTTTGGTAACCCTGCGGTAAACGTTCAATGAAGTTATGAGCTTGGGCTTTTTTAGCGGCTTCTTCCACTTCTTCTTGGGTAGCGTTCTTTTTCCCGTAAGCGATATTTTCAAAGACTGTGTCTTTAAAGATCCATGTATCTTGAAGAACCATCCCTACCTTTTGCCGAACTGCTGATTTCTTGATATCTAAGGTACTGACCCCATCGAAGATAAAGGATCCTTTATCCGGATCATAGAACCTTAGTAGAAGGTTGATGATGGTCGTTTTACCGCTGCCGGTCGGGCCAACAAGAGCGATTTTATGGCCTTTATAGATATCGAGATCAAAGTCTTTAATGATTTGCCGTTTCCCATCATAGCTAAAGTCGATATGGGAGGCTTGTAAGGAATTGATTTCCTTCACTTCGGTGATGGTACCTTCGTCTTTATCGTCAGGATAGGTTAAAGCTTCATTGACCCGGCGGAGACTCGCTAAAGCGTAATCGATTTCACTCGCGACACTGCTGATTTCATTGAACGGCGACATGTAATTACTAGCGTACGTTAAGAAAGCGGATAAATCCCCGACTAAGAAGAGAACCCCAACATTGACGTTAAAGAGAATGAGTAAAGACCCGACAAGGATTAAACAGACGTTAATGGTGTTATTGACGATTCTGGTGGTCGGGTTTATAAAGCTCGCGCCTAATAGAGCCTTAAAAGCGGCTTCCCTATTGGTTTGGTTAAGCTTTTCAAAATCTTCTTCTCTTTGGCCTTCTAAATTATAAGTCGTAACCGTTTCCGAGTTATCGAGTCCTTCATGGGCGAACGCCGTTAAACTTCCTAAGGTGGAAGCTTGCCGTTTAAAGTGCTTACTGTTGAACTTCCCGATGAAGCGGCTAACCACTAAGGAAATCGGGGTTAAACAGACGACCATTAAGGCTAAGACCCAGTTGATGACGAACATGAAGACAATGGTGATGATGATCGTTACCACCCCTTCAAAGAAGACCGCGAAAGCGTTCACTAAACCCGTTTGAATGTTTTCAATATCGTTGATTAAACGGAGGATTAAGTCCCCTTTTCGCTTTTGGTCGAGGGTCTTAATTTCGCATCTTAAATACTTCTTAAATAAATCGTCACGAATATTTCTGATCACTCTTTGCCCAATATAGGAGGTTAAAAATTGAAAGATGTAACCGAAGACCAGACCGCCCGCTAGGAAGACGCCGAAGAGAATGAGGTAAACAGAGAAATCCATCGACCCGGTGCCGTAGAAGATGAGGTTAACCGCTTTCCCGGCTAAGAAAGGAATCGCGAGTTTACTGGTAACCGAAACCACTGCGGATAACAGCGTTAAAACAAAAAGGAAACGGAAGCCTTTTAAGGCTTTACTAAATTCTTTAAGTTTACTCATGCCGTTTCTCCTTTCTGCATCATATAGGTCTCGCGATAGAAAGAAGAAGTCTTCAAGAGTTCTTCATGAGTCCCGTAAGCTTCGATTGTCCCGTGCCTTAAGACTAAGATGTGGTCCAAGTGGCTGAGGCTAGTCGCTCGTTGGCTGACGATGATTTTGGTTAATTCATGGTTCTCTAAAAGCTTAGTTCTAATCTTTTGTTCGGATAAATAATCGAGCGCGCTCATGCTGTCATCGATTAGAAGCAAGGGAGCTTTCTTTAAGAAGGCTCTCGCTAAGGTGAGTCTTTGCTTTTGGCCACCGCTGAAATTAGCACCAGCTTCTTCTACTTCGTGATCGATATAATCAGAATAGCGATTGACGAATTCCGAGGCTAGAGCATCATCTAAAGCCGTTTTAATTTCTTTCTTAGAATAATCTTTATTTAACTCTAAGTTATCTTTGATCGTTCCTTTAAATAAAGCCGGTTTTTGGGAAACAAAGGTGATGTTATCCCTAAGAGCGGTCGTTTCCCAATCCTTAAGGATGGTCCCATTAAAATAAATTTCCCCACTCTTAGGTTCATAGAGGCGGTCAATCAAAGAGAGAATGGTCGATTTACCAGCCCCTGTTTCCCCGATGATCCCAAGGCTTTCCCCTTTCTTCAATTTAAAGGAGATATTCGCTAAAGTGGGTTTCGGGCTATTGGGGTCATAGCTGAAAGTAACATCGTTAAATTCAATGATGGTATTTTCTTTATCATCAAACTTCGTCTTTTCCCCTTCGTTTTTAATGCTCGGTTTAAGACTAAGAAGTTGGTCGATTCTTTTCTTGGAAGCATAGGCTTTATTAAGAGAAATAATCAACTTACTGAGCATCGTGATGGCTTGTAAGCTGAAAGCAAAATAACTTAAGACTGAAACGACATCCCCGGAAGTTAAGTTACCGAAACCGATATCTAAGTTAGCGAGATATACAATTAAGACCATCCCGAGGTTAATGACGAAGAAGGTCACCGGGTTAATCAAAGCGTTATACAAACTCACCTTGATATTCTTCTTCATGTAAGAATTGATAGAGGTTTCGAATTTTTGTTCTTCGAGTTTTTCATTATTGAACGCTCTAACGGGCCGCATCCCTTTTAAGGTATCATCCGCTACCCCGCTGATTTCATCGAGGTTACTTTGTATAGCGGGATACTTTTTCGCGGTTACCATGGTGACGAAGAAGAAAACAAAACAACAAAGGATCAAGACACCTAAGAAGATAAGACCGACCCAGGGATCGATAACGAAAGCTAAAATCGTCGAGCCTAAGAGTAACAGAGGCGGTCTAAAGATTAACCGCATAAAGACGTTGACGCCGGTTTGAAGAAGGAAAGCATCGTTATTAAGAACCGTTAAAGCTTTATCTTTCCCAAATGTTCGAAGGCTCTTTTCATCGAGGCTCGAAATCTGGTGATAGATAGCTTTCTTTAAATCGTAAGAATAGTCTGCCGCCACCCGGGAAGAAATGTATTGGCAAATTCCCGTTACCCCGAAACCAAAGATAGCGAACAAGAAGATAACTAAGATGAGGATAAGAACCATCGGTAAATCGTTATTTTTAAGCCCGACGTCAATGATGTACTTCGTAATAAAAGGGGTTAATAATTCCGTGACGACCTCGAAGATTTTCAGAAGCGGCGCTCCGATAACTTTCCGTTGATATTTTTTAAGGATTTGGAAAGATGGAGTCTTTGGTTTTTTCATTGTTTTTATTCTACGATTAGTGACATCTTAAGTAAACTAAAGATAGAATATAAAGACATGGAAAAGAAACTGCGAAAAGTTGTCCCTTACGTCCTAGGAATATTCTTCCTCCTCACCATCACTTTATTTATCGTCGGGACCTTTAAAGATTTAGAAATTAGTCACGCTTTGTATCACCCTGATCACCTATTTGGGAAAGCGATGTCTTTCTTAGCTCCTCTCCCTTCTTGCTTCTTTATGGGGGCGGTCGGCGCCTTCGTTTTTCGCATTTTCAATAAAAAGAACGGTCTTTTGAATAAGATATTCGGATATTTAGTTCTGATCGTCTTCCAAGTTGTTGCCTTTATCCTCTACGGAAAAGACGGGGTTGATGAAGCAATTAATAACTTAATTCTCAGCTTCGTCATCGCTTTCTTTATCCAAGTCGGGATTGTCATTTTTATCTTCTATTTCTCGAAAAAGAGCAAAGAGGAAGATTTAATCCGCGCCACCTGGTGCATCTTGCTCAGCATGATTTTTGTCCTTTTGACGGTCATCATACTCAAAGAAATCTTCAATCGTCCCCGGCCTTTCTTAATCTTTGAATATGGGGACCAATATTTCACTCCTTGGTATTCGGTTATCGATTTACCAAAAGAAATCGTTGAAACGGCACCATCTAGCTATTTTGGGAGCTTCCCCAGCGGTCATACCAGCTATAGCGCTCTCGTGTTACTTGTTCCGGTTTTCTTATCACTCAATGAAAAAACTAAGAATTATCAAAGTTTAAGTGTCTTCATCGGGGTGGCTTGGATTATGTTGACCATGTTCTCGAGAATGCTCTTAGGGAACCACTTCTTGACCGATGTTACGTTCTCCGCGATGCTAGGCATTATTTTTACCACTTTCTTCCAATATTTTGTGAAAGATTTAGGCAAAGATAACGAGAAAGAAATGTACCCCTTTAAGACGACCGATTACCAAATTGTAAAACGTTACAAAGCCGAACGATTATTAATTGAAAAATCAAAAAAACGGCCTCTTTTACGTGCAAAAAATCGTATAAATAAAGATTAGAGCTAGTTTTAAATACTATTTTTCATGGTTAGTTTCTCTTTAGAGAAAGGGCTTTTCATAACTCTATTTTTATCGCATAATTACCCCGCAAAAGGAAAAAGCGATGATTGACTATATCATTAGTGAAAATGCGAAGGCTAAACTCAATAAAAAATGTAATCTCGCTCTTTATCCCTTCCCCTTAAGAAACCCGAAAGCGAAAGGAAAAAGAATTTTTGAAATCGATTTTGCTCGGGGGTTTTGTATTTTCTTAATGCTAATCGTCCACCTCCTCTACTCCTTAGGAGCGGTCAATGATCTCTTTATTCCCCCGGCTAATCCCCCGGAGTGGATTTTAGTCAGCAGTAATTTCTTTTTAAACGTCTTCTATGAAATCGTTGGGCGGTCCCTCTATTTCTTAGAATTTTTCTTCAGCGGGATGTTCATGTTCTTAAGCGGCATCAGCAGCACCTTTAGCCACGGTAACATCAAGCGGGGTATTCAACTTGGCATCTTCAGCGTTTTAATGACAATTTTCTTAGAGACCATTGATCTCTTCCTGCCCCTTAACGTTCATATCTATATGGGGATTCTCCACGCTTTAGCGATTGGGATGATTATCTATGGTTTAGTTGATTTTTTCTTTAAAAATAAATGGGTTGATTTTGGGATGGGAGTTTTGTTCGCAGTCGCGGTCATCATTACCACCTATATCAGTTATGAAATGTCACCCGGTAACAATCGTCCCTATATCGATTTAACTTCCAACCTCGTCACTCTCGCTAATCCTTCAAATTGGGACCAATCATGGAAGCTCTTCTTCGGCTTAGTCGCTTCCGGGGATGACTATTTCTCGCCCCTCCTCACCACTTGTTTGATGTTCTTAGGAGCGGCTCTCGGGAAACTGCTTTACCCCGCGAAAAAGAGCCTCATCAAAAAAGATTTCCCCACAACCTGGGCGAAACCCATCCTCTTCCTTGGACGACATTCGCTTTACGTCTATGTCCTCCACCAAGTCGTCTTCATAGTGGTCATCTTCTTGTTCCTCCTCCCCTTTGGTTACCGCATATAAAGAAAGGAATCAATTATGGAAATCAATAGCATTTACGACCAATTCTTAGCTACCCAACAAGCCTGGCCTAAAAACCTCTGCTTACGCTTCGAGCAAAAGACTTGGAACTATACCCAAGTCCTCCATGAAATCGATAAGGCGGCTAGTAAGCTCGTTGATTTAGGAGTCAAAAAAGGCGATATCGTCGCTTGCAGCCTCCCCAACTGTCCGGAAAGCATTTATCTCTTCTACGCGATAAGTAAGATTGGAGCGATTTCCTACAACATCCACCCTTTAACCACCCCTTACGAGATGAAAACCTTCATCGAACGGAGCGGAGCTAAATTCTTGATCGCAATCGCCTTAAACGCCGAAAAATTTAGAAGAGCCCTTAAAGACGACGTAAAAGTTGTCTACGTTAACCCTTACCGGGGAGTGAACTTAATCAAAGCCATCGGGCTTTATTTTATGGGTCTCCATCATAAGGGCCTCTATTACTACCACAAATTAAAAACCCACATTAAAACTGAAAGAGTCATCGTTAATAAAGAAGACGATAGTGTTTACCTGAACACCGGTGGCACGAACGGAAGACCGAAAATCGCGAGGCTCAATAACGTCTCTATCAACCATTTAGCTAAGAAAACCTATCCTTTGCTCATCGATGGGAAACGGGAAAAGATCAAAATGCTCTGCGCAATCCCTTTGTTCCATGGTTTCGGTTTAGCGATGGGTATCCACACCCCCTTAACTCACGGAGCGAGCACTTGTTTAATGTTGTCTTTTAGAACCAAGATGGCGATTAAACACATTAGGAAAGCGGAAGCCACCACGATCATCGGGGTACCCGCTCTTTATAACGCCTTATTATCCCGCCCCAAATTCTATGGACCGCATTTAAAAGAGCAAATCATCGCCTTTATCGGTGGGGATTCCGTACCTTCTTCCCTTTTAGACAGGTGGAACCACGCGATGATCGAATGGGGATCGGAAGCGAGGCTCTACCAAGGTTACGGCTTAACCGAAACCGTCAACGTCACCAATGTTAACTTTAAAAATAACAACAAAGATGGAACGGTCGGGAAACCTTTACCGGGCATCAAAGAAATCATCGTTACCCCAAACACTGATGAAGTGTTAAAAACCGGGGAGAACGGGGAACTGCTCATTTCGGGCGATTGCCTTATGAACGGCTATTTAAATGACGAAGAACTTAATAAACACGCCTTCACAATTATCGATGGAACACGGTATTATAGAACAACGGACTACGGCCATATTGACGAAGATGGATATTTCACATTTAAAAACCGTTTAAGAAGAACAGTGAAAATCAGTGGTGAAACGATGTGCCCGAGTGACGTCGAAGATGTTATTATTAGCATACCAGAGGTCTACGAAGCCTATTGTTACGGGGTCAAAAATGAGAGAAAGGGTCACGTGCTAAGGCTGGCAATCGTCATCAATAAAAACTGTAAACTAACCGAGGGTGAAGTTATCGCGAAGTGCTATCAAGCAATCGGAGAAAAACTAAATCCAAGCTATATGCCTGATAAGGTTTTAATCATTGATAAACTTCCGAGAACCGCTATCGGGAAGGTGGATCCGGTTGCCTTTAAACAAATCACCGGAGGAGAGGAATTAGAATAACATGGGAAGAAGAGCCATCAAGAATCTTGAAGAAAAGATTCTCCAGGAAGTCATCAGACTTACCAACAAAAAGGGGTTGGAGTCGCTTTTAACAAGAGAGGTCGCCAATAACTTAAAAATCAGTGAACCGACGATTTTCTCGCACTTTAAGACCAAGTATAATCTTTTGATCAATGCTTTCCTTGAAGCGCATAGCCTCATCAATTTTGACCCCTGCTTACCTTTAAATCGGGAGCCGGAGGAATATGAAAAGGGTTTAGCGAAATTCAAAGAACAATTAGAGAGAATGAAAGACAATATGGA
Organism: uncultured Mollicutes bacterium; assembly: GCA_900542595.1. Taxonomy (GTDB): domain Bacteria; phylum Bacillota_I; class Bacilli_A; order RFN20; family CAG-826; genus UBA4951. Next base: position 7,617 of record UQOB01000037.1, read on the forward strand.
ACCCTTATCCTATATCGTTCAATATCTTTCATCCCCTTATTTCGCCGAAAACACCATCGAACAGGCCAACGGCATGTTTAGGTCGAAGATTAACGAAGTGTTGAGAAATTTAGAGATTGAGCTCACCTTAGAAAAGCAAAACCATATCTCACTTCTTTATCTTAACGCGTTAGCCTTCGTCACCAATATTCTCCTTAAAGCGGAGAACTTGATCGACGATAAAATTAAAAGAGATTATAACTTCTTAATCGGTGGTTTTATCTCTTTTGTCGAACAAGCCGCTTAATTACGCACGATAACTTTCCCGTTCACCGGATAGACGTTATCACCGATGATCACTTCCGTTGGTTCATCGATGATAATCGTCCCGCTGGACGGGTTTTTAATTGATTTTAAGGTTCCTTTGAGTTCGACGTCACAAGACGAATATTCAAAAGCTAAATCGCAGTCTTCCATCGTGCAGTTCTTCATCACGAGGTTTTTAACGTAGCAGAGAGGTTGGGTGCCGCTGATTTTGCAGTTAATGAAGGTGATGTTCTCACTGAACCAAGCTAAATATTCCCCTTTGACGATGCAGTTCTTAACCGTGACGTTCTTACTGTGCCAAAAGGCATCTTTCGTATCGAGGACACTATCTTCAATCGTCAAATTATCGATGTATTGGAAAGAATATTTACCCTTAAAGTTAATGTTTCTTAAGGTGATGTTTTTACTATCTAAAAAAGCGTAAACGCTATCGAGGTAGAAATCTTCCCCTTTAATCCCATCGTTCTTCCAACCGAATTCGGGAGATACGATATGGCCCCCTTTAATTTCGATGTCCGTGCATTCTCTTAAGGTTTTAATGTTATTAAAGTCGTTATTGATCAGTTTTAGGTGGTGACAATACCAGAGGGGCGCTCGCGCGTTATCTAAGAACTTGCATTCTTCCACTTTTAAGTTATGGCCGTGCCACAAGGGATATCGAAGATTAAAAAGGCAGCTTTTAGCCACACAGTCACGGGTTTCCTTCATCACCGATTCCCCGTCCGGTTCCCCTTCAAAGTTACAATAGCTAACTTCCGTATCTTTTAAGTTATATAAACTTCTCTCTTCCGAGAAATGTTGGTTTTCAATCTTATGTGCTTTCATGATGTTCTCCAAACATAATTATAAAACGAGTGTCAAGCCACCAAAGATAATAAAAAAGGCCAAGGCGCATAAAGTTATCGGATACTGGGATTCGATAAAAGTACACGTCCTGCCTTTATAGAGATATGGGCATTATTTGTGCAAAGAAGTTGTCTTCTTTATTTAACAATAACCGATTTTTTACAAATGGAAAGGGCAGAATGTCCGTTTTAGACCGTTTACCCCCTTCCGTAACAAAAATTGTGTCATTTTGACCCGATTTTTTAGACAGTGTCAAAGAAAATCGAAATGAAATTGACCCTAAAATCTCTGAAATTTAGATAAATCGGGCCCCTTGACGAGGGTCTTAAATCAATATTTATAGAAAACATCTTTTTGCATTATGAACAAAAAATAGGTCAAAAAATATAAATAACCCTAAATCATTTCTTCCATTCATCCTATACTAATTCCATGGCTCGTCTTAATTGTCCTTTGCTCGGTATGTCCTTCGCCTTAGAAGAGAAGAATGGGAAACTTGTTTCTTATATGCCAGGAATGACTATTAAAGAAGAACCTACTCCCCTTCTTTTAAAAGCGAAACAAGAACTAGAAGAATATCAAAGAGGCGAAAGAAAGAGTTTTGATATACCCTTAGATCCTCCGGTTACCGACTTTGCTAAAAGAATGTATAAAGAACTTTTAAAAGTCGGTTTTGGGGAAACAATTACTTATGGTGAATTAGCGAAGAGACTAAATCAGAAAGGCGCGAGAGGGGTCGCGGCCGCTCTCCATGTTAACCATATAATTCTCTTTATCCCCTGCCACCGGGTCGTCGCTAAAAATGGCTTAGGCGGCTTCGGCATCGGTGACCACGTTAAAAAGTTGCTTCTCGAGCATGAAGCTAAATATAAATAATATAATATTTGCAGAGATTTTCTAAATTTTAATAGTAAATATCAAGATTTCGGAGATTATAACGAAAACATCAAAAAAGCCGCAAAAGCGGCTTCTTTTTATAGATTTCTCGATATTTCTTAGAGAGAACTAACGGCTAAATCGCCATCGGTGCAATGGATGACTCCATCCTTGATCGTAGTATTATAAGCCCAACTACCAGCCCCACCTTCCATCTCGTTTTCCGGATGTAAATCGATGGCCTTAAATTGTTCCATCGTTCCAAGATAGACGAGCTCAAGAGGCTTTTCAAAGCTCTTAAAAGCGGAAGAAATAGAAACCACAGAGGTCGGTATCGTAATCTTCGACAACTCTTTATTAAAGTTAAAAGAATTAGTCGCTAAATGGCTGACGTCGCTCGGAATTACGAATTCCGCTTCCGCGTATCCATAAGGATAAGTAATTAAGGTTTTCTTACTGCCATCAAGCTCATAGAGAACCCGATCGATAATCTTGTATTTATCATTTTCTTCAATCGTGAAGTTATCTTCCGTAGAACCAATTAAGGTCACCCCCGCGAAAGGATTATTTTCCCCGATATATGTGATTGTACTCGGGAGATTAATGCTCCTGATTTTAGCGGCCCGTTCAAAGGCTAAAGAGTCGATAGTTTCGAGTCCTTCATTGAATTCCACCGTCACTAAATCTTGGCAAAGCGCGAACGCGCTTTCTTCGATATTCTATAAAGTGGATGGGAAGGCAATGGAAGTGATAGGAGACCCACTGAAGGCTTGGATACCGATGGTTTCTAAGCCCTCATGGAGAGTGATTTTTTGTAACTTAAAGTTAAAGTAAAACGCGTTAGTTGAAACTTCTTTTAAGGACGAAGGAATATCAATTTCAGTGAGACCCGTCGAATAGAAAGCTTCGCTTCCCATACTGATGAGCCCCGTTAAGTCGATATGCCGTAAACTGGAGCAGTTCTTAAAAGCGCTGCTGCCGATCGATTCAATACCACCTTTGAAGTTGATATTAGAAATTCTCGATCTTAAGAAAGCTTCATCCCCGATCGTTTTAAGCGATTCTGGGCAAGTAATGTCAGTAATCCGACTTTCTAAGAAAGCTCCTTTAAGAATACCGACAGTTCCATCAATAATCTCGTAAGTCGTCGAATTAAAGCCATACGGCATCGCGACTAATTCGTTCTTCTTTGAATAAAGAACCCCGTCATGACTAACGTAATAAGCGGAATCTTCATCGACGGAAATACTTTCTAAGGTTCGGCATTGAAGGAAAGCGTCCGCAGTAACACTTTGGATGTTCTTGGAAAGATGAATTTCCTTGGCTTCTAAACCAAAGAAAGCGGAATCTTCAATCGAAGTAATCGGGTACATCTTACCATCATGCTCAGCTTCTAAAGGCACTTCAACCGGATCAGCGTGATTACTGGATTTATAAGACACGATAGGAAAACTTTGGCTCATTTCATCGAATCTTAAGGTGAAGTCATTGAGCAAGGTTTTGGCTTGTTCAAAGGTGACGCTTAAAGTGTTCACCCCTGCTTTCACCTTCACGTACGCATAATCGTTTTGAAGGCTTAGAGGTTCATTGTTAAAACTCGCTGTTCCGACGTAATACCCGGTCGCAGCTTTAGCGTAAAGCGCGATATCGGTCCCGACTTCGAGCTCACTGAACGTTTCTTCCGTTATAGTGACACCATTCGAAAAAATAGAAACAACCCCTTCCCCAACGACCTTAAGTTGAAGGCTAACTTCTCCTTCGGTGATCGAGGCACTAGTGGAGGTGTTTGCCCACCGGTCGACGAACTGACAGGCGTCGTACAGCCGGTGAGGAGAAATAAAAATAAGAATAAGAGACTCTTCTTGTTCATCGTTAGGCCGTTAACCCGCTAATGGTGTAATCACCAAGCGAATAAGTTAAGCTCACTTTCCCTTGATAAATACCGGTAGAAAGGGTGTCGATATAGCCGTAAGGCATGACGATCGTTAAGGAGTTATCACTATTGATTGTGACATCGATCGAAGCGATACCATTCAAGGAGACAGCCTCTAAGAGATATGGCCGTTTAGTGATCGAAAGAGCGCTCGCTAAGGTAGAGATAAGTTCTTCCTTCGCTTCGTAGGCATTGGTTTCACTATTTTTATCAAAGAGTAACCACTAACCATCGCAATGTCTGGGGTCATATCGCTATAGGTATAGTAATTGTTATAGGTCGAGGGGAATCTGACTAAAAAATCGTCCCCTTCCCCTTCGGTGATGTTGCCTTCATAGGCGACAAAGCTATTACTATCACCAAAGTCCAAAGAATTGGAAGAAGAATTACCTGCATCAGAATTATTGACTTCGTTGTTTGGTGTACAAGAATCCAATAAAGACAGTGAAAGTGTAAAAACTAACGAAAGAAGAGAACGTTTCATACTTCACCACCTCTACTTGCATCCTATTTATGCAATATAGAAAAAGTAATTTATCCTTTGTTACTTTTAATCATTCATATACCTCAAGTCTTTATTTCGAATAGGATTAAAAAATGATAAACCGCTTTTTGTCCTTGGTCCGACGTAATTTTTAAGGGTCCCTTTCATCGATAAAATAAATTTATAAAAATGAACCGTTTATCCATGGCACTTCTTTAAATGATTGATCGATAAAAATAAGAGAACTCTAAATAGATTACATAAAAGAAAAAACGCCATAAGTGGCGTCATTTTCTAATTGGCGGAGGCATCGAGATTCGAACTCGAGCGCCGGGAGACCCGACCTAACAGGTTAGCAACCTGCCCCCTTCGGCCTCTTGGGTATGCCTCCGTGCTTTGATAATATACACTAATTTTAAAAATAAATCATTCTTTTTTATGAAGAGAAAAACATTTGTGACTTGTAATAGTAAATGCAACTTATCCTTCCGAAATTGCCTTTAGTTCTAG
>UQOB01000038.1 GCA_900542595.1 uncultured Mollicutes bacterium
TCGCCCCTCAATACACGACGGAAGGCCGGCTCTTAGGCCATATCAACATTCTCGCCGGAGAAATCCAAGAAGAAGCGAAGAAGCTCAATATCAATCCGGAAGTCGGGTATCTCTTAGAACACTTAGTTCTTTCTCACCATGGGAAACCGGAATTCGGTAGCGCCGTCCAACCGATGATTAGAGAAGCCTTCGTCCTTAATATGATCGACGATTTAGATGCCAAAATGAATGTCCTTGATAAGGCTTTCGATGGAGTGAAAAAAGGGGAATGGACCCAAAAGATCTTCCCCCTTGATGACCGGTCTTTCTATTTACCTGTTTACGACGAAAAGAAATGAAAAGAGTGGACTTTTAAAAAGATAATTAGATTTTTAAAGTTTATTTTTCTTTTACTTTATCCGAGATTTGTCTCGCTAAAAGGGGTAAATCCATGCCGCTGGTATCTTGCCCTTTCATGGCGATCATAAAGCCGTCCATGTGGTAACGAGGAATGACGTGAACGTGGAAGTGGGGAATCGATTGTCCGGCTTCTTTTCCGACGTTAGTTAAGATGTTCACCCCTTCCGCTCCGAGGACGGCGACTTCCGCTTGCCCGATTCTTTGAGCGACATCAAAAACCTTGTGCATAAGTTCCTGCGGACAGGTTAAGTAGTTTTCATAATGCTCTTTCGGGATGACTAAGGTATGGCCTCTCGTCACTTGACTGATATCGAGAATCGCGATGACGTCATCATCTTCATATACCTTATTAGAGGGGATTTCCCCATCGACAATCTTGCAAAAAATGTCTTTCATTCTTCTGCCTCTTTTCGGTTTAATTATAAATATATTCTCGGAAAGAAAAAGAGCGGCCCCATAAGAAACCGCTCAATGTTTTCTATTTTTCCTTAATCGAAGAGATCAGGGAAGGTGGTCTTGAAGTAGTCGAAGACGTAGTCATCGTGATAGACGATAGCCATTTGTTCGACGTAGTAACTGTTGGACGATTGTGTCCAAGTATCACCGCTGGCTAAGAGGTAGGCCATCTTTCTCGCGACATTTTCCGCGTAGTTATGGTCACCTTCATGGGCCGCCATGTTGTCATAGTAGTCAGCTTTGACGCTGGCGGACGCATTAGCGTTCGGCGGGGTGATCTTCGCCGCTTTAACCGCTTCATCAACCCGGACGATATAGAAGGTGTCATTGGCATCATCGTAATAAGCGTATGGGTAATCGGTGCCGGTTTGGTAGCTGGCCGGAGTTAAGTAGTAGCTTCCGCCGCGGTAATGACCATATTCGAAGTGGTCACTGGCCACGTCGTTAGCGTACTTCCCAGTATTGGGATCGTATTCGGTGCTATCGACTTCATTAGCGACTTGGACCCGGAAGAGCCGGTTTTGGAGGCTATCGTTTCCAAGGGTAAGGGTGCTACTGGTGAACCAACCGTGGTTAGTATTATTTTCCGCAATTAAGGCGTTTTCCTTGATGAGGAAGCCCGTTTCAATCGTGTACGCCCCATTATTGGTGTAGTCGTTTCTAATATCGGTGTTATCGTCGAACCGGCTATCGGTGATGTGACGATATCTTTCGATATCAGTTCCGAGCTTACTTTCTTGGTAGAAATCGATGGTTTCTTCACCGACCATGATGCTGTCTTTCGTCCATTGGGCATCTTTTAAGATGGTTTCCGCCATCGCCTTTTGATCTTCAGTGAAGTAGTCCATCGTGCCCTTATAGAGGCTATCTAAGAAGGTGAAACCATAGATAGAACTATCTTCACCCTTTTCGATGACGTGTTCACAGTAAGCATCGACGAGGTTACGGACCGCACTCGGTTTACTCGCATTGTCCTTTAAAGAGATATAGTCAATCTTTCTCGCCGCGGTCAATCTGATTTGCCCGAAGTTTTGGCTATAGAGATATTGGCTGGTTAATTCATCCCGGTAAATATCCGGTAAGATTTCCATTTCAATATAGGTTTGATAGGTGCCAAAGATGTCTTTGAAGTAGGCATTTTTGATGTCACCATCGTAGTCCTTATTCCCACCATCGAGGATGAAGCCTTCTTCATCTTCTTTGATGTCTTCCGTTAAGCGGAAGGAACCTTGGATTTGAGCATAGTCTTCATTATAAGGATATATACCATCGTGTTCTTGGGCTAAGGAGTGGTAATTTCCGATTTGGGCTTCATAGAACTTCCGTTCGCTGAATTCCGACCGGTTATTGGTGTAGTCGGCATTGCTGACATAGCCTAAGAAGACGCTTCTAATCCGGTAGAGAACTTCCGAATAGAAACTGACGACTTTGTTGATGTCGCCATTGCCTTCCGCGTCGTGATAGACAGCATAGGCATCCGCGAAAGCTTGGATTTCCGCGGTGTCATTGGTGCTGAGGTAATTTTCAACGACCGTTCTTAAGCCTTTGACATTACCGACATCGAAGAAGTTTCCATAGATCGTCGTGCTATAGAGATAGAGGACGTTATTTAAGACTTGTTCACTGTTGGAAGTGCCAGGGGTGACGAGCGCATCATAGATTTCTTCCATGGTGTTGTTGACAACCCCATCGAGGTTGAGAATCGGGGCATTTTCGATATCGCCTTGCGGACGAGCTTCGACGGTGCCACAGCTCGCGAGGCCCATGATACCGGCGACGGAGAGAGTTAATAACGCTAAGATATTTTTCTTTTTCATATTCTTTTCTCCTTAGTCATTGCCTCTGGTCGAGTAGTAGAGGGAACCACCGACATTCCACAAGGAAGCGTATTCCCCAGTGCTCTTATTAGGATTGCTGTAGTCGAGAGCGGCGATTTCACTAATCAAGCCACCAGTCATGGTGTCAGCGCCTTGGGCTCTGGCTTGTTCTTGGGAGGCGATCATTTCCGCGTAAGAGGTCCAGTTGTCCGACCAAGTTTCGAAGTTACTATTGGAAGTCTTCATCCGGCTAGTTTGGACGTAGGTTTCCATTTCGCTTTCGATTTTCTTGTTGGCAAAGACGATATTGCCATCTTCGACGAGTCTCTGGAATTGATAGGTCGAAAGGTTATCGTTATAACCCCGGATATCGTCGCTGACGGTGTTGGCTCTCGTGTTGAAGGAAGAGGTGGTTTGGGTGTTGTAGTTGACGTAAGTGGTCATCGGAACATTTTCATCCCCTTCGGTATAGGTCGGGTAACGACTCATCGACGGCGTAGCGGTGGTGTAGTATTCGCTTAAGGTTGCGATGTTTTGATCGTTAACTTCCGCCGCATTTTCGGTGATGGCATCAGTTCCGTGGACCGGGCTTAAACCATATTGCGAGAGCGCGCTTCTTTGAACCACGATGAAGTGGATACCTTGATAGGAGCTCGTTCCAGCTCTCACCGCGAGGACGATTTGCCCTTCGCTATCGGTGAGGACGTTATGGGTAAATTGCGGTAAGACGTTGGTCGTATCGATTTGGAAACCCGGGAGGTTTTCAAATTGTTCGGCCGGAAGTCCGACGTAATCTTCACCGGTGACGTGGTTACCAGTGATGTCGTTAGTGACTCTTGCGGCAACAGCTTTGGTTTCTTCACTGAGAATATTGCTGATGCTATTGGTTTGGATGACGTTCGGCGTGATGACGCAGACGTTATGCTTATTGAAATACTTGTTATAAATAACGTTCCGCGGGAAGAAGGCGTCGTTGCTTTCATTGACCGGGTTACCATTGGCATCGGTGGTGATGTCCGCCATTTCGAGTAAAGCGACAGCCGCCCCGAACGGAATTTGCCCAATTCCGAGGTCATTGAAGTAGTCGTAAACGGTGACTTCTTCATTGCCATTATGGATGGTTTGGGTGGTATCAATCATGTCGGAGGTGATGGCTTCGCTGTTTCCTGCTACATCATATTCGGCATCTTCTCTTAACCCTGGCGCGATCCGATAGAGATTTTCTTTCCCGTATTTGGTTTCGCTATTTCTTTGGTTGTAGAGGGATTCATAAGCGTAAATCCCAAGTTTGAATTCGGGAACCAGGTCGTTTTCGCCCATGACCTTGGTCATTAAATTGATTTCCCCGAAGTTACTCGCGCTGGTGTCATCGCTATATTGTTGCGCGACCGTCCCGAAGTCCCATCTTCTGGAAAGGGGAGTGATATCGCTGGTGTTCGCACCGGCTAAAGCGAGAATGACGTTAGCGAGGGTCGTGGTTTCACCGCCTTCCCCCGGTGTCGAGCTTTCCCCAATCTTGTCTTGGGTGTAAGCGTTGCTGGTAGCGCTGTCGAGTTGGACAAGGATGTGACGGATGTGGTAGGGCATTTGTTCTTTAAGCCAGCCATCATCGCCGATACCCCATTGTTCGCTTTCCGGGAACGAAACTTTCGTTTCCCCGTTTTGAACATAGGTGCCATCGCGCATCGCATCTAACCCATTGACGTTAGAATCACCAGTTCCAAAGTTTTGATAGATATCTTCTTGGAATCTCTCTTGTTCGAGGTTGTAGAGGTGATATTGATAAAGTTCATCGACGTTTTTGACACCAGCATTGTTTAAGATGGTTTCGAATTCTTCTTCGTAAGAAGTGTTATTGTTACGAGAATTGTTCGTCGCTGTTTGCTTATCTTCAATCACCTGTTGCGTCGCTTGGTCTTGTAAATCGCTGAGAACCGAAGCTTGGCTCGGATCTTGGTAATAGTTACGAATTAAAACTTCGTAGACGCAATCGAATTCGGTGCTGAGAGAATCGCCAGATTGTTGGTAATAATTCATTAAATCCTCGGCCGTGTAGCTCACCCTATTACCTTGGGCATCGGTATAGGTGAAAATAGCGCCGCTCGGGCTGTATGACGGACGATCGCAACTTGCGAGGCCGCCAGCTACCGCTACGACTGCTACTAAACCGAGAGCACATTTTCTTGCATTCATAATTGTGGACTCGTTCCTCCTTCAACAAAACGTTGCGTGAAAATGATATTCTCTAAAGAGAATCTATGCAAGACATTCTTATCTGCAAGATTTCTTCGAAAGTCTTTTATCGAATAATTTGAACGCAGGGTTAACTTGCCCTAAAATTGTTGAGCCTTGGAGGAGTTATGAACGAATTAGTTATAAAAAATCTGAATGTCGAAATTGGGGACACCCCAATTCTGAAAAATCTAAATCTTGAAATTAAACCTGGGGAAATTGTCGCTTTACTGGGTCCTAACGGGCATGGTAAATCCACCTTATTAAACGCGATAATGGGCAATCCATCGTATAAAATCACCGGTGGACAAATCTTATTAAATGGAGAAGATATCACCAATCTCACCCCGGATAAACGGAGCAAAGCTGGCCTCTTTTTAGCCATGCAAAACCCGATGGAAGTTCCGGGGCTCAACTCCTTAGATTTCTTTAAGGCCATGATCAACGCTCACCGGGAAAAACCGATGAATTTGTTCCAACTCTACAGCAGCCTCGAAAAAGCCTACAAAGCGATGGAAATTCCTTTTGAAATGTCGCAACGAAATCTCAATGAAGGTTTTTCCGGCGGGGAAAAGAAAAAGAATGAAATCCTCCAGATGTTACTTTTAAATCCCCCGTACGCTTTAGTCGATGAAATCGATTCGGGCTTAGATGTTGATGCTATTCAAGTGGTGGCTAAAAACTTAGTCGAACAAAAGGAAAGAGGCACCGGTTTCTTAGTGGTCAGCCACTACGCGAGACTCTATCACTTAATTCACCCGACCAAAGCCGTCATTTTAGTCAACGGCCAAATCGTCATGGAAGGGGGTCCGGACTTAATTGAACGGGTCGATAAAGAAGGCTATGAATGGCTTAAAACTGAACACGGAATTTCATTAGAAAAAGACTTTGGCAATTCCTTAAATGCCACCTCAATCGGGGTCTGCGCGACCAAAGTTTTAACTGAGGATAAATGATGACTGAGCTTATCCAAGAAGGAATAAATAACGAGACTTATGAAGTCAAACCCTGCGATACCTTGACCTTAAATATCGCTAGTTTTGATGATTTCAAAAATCGCAAAATCCTTGTAGTTTTACATGAAAATTCAACATTAGACCTGGCTTTTGCGGACTTTTCCCGAAATTCAGGTTTTGTGAATATCGATGTAAAACTCCAAGAAAAAGGCGCGAAAGCCTACATCGATATCGCCTCTTTATGCAAAGAAAAAGACAAGAAAAAATTCGAAGTTGAAGTCACCCACGAAGTCGGGGAAACTACCGCCTATGTTAACATGAACGGCATCGTTACCGAAGCCGGTCACTTAGCTTTCTTAGGAAAAAATATCATTCTCAAAGGCGCTAAAAAAGCGGTCACGAGACAAGATGATAAAGTGGTGATTTTCAATAAAGACGGAACCGCTCAAGCTAACCCGATGTTAGTCATCGATGAGAACGATGTGCAAGCTGGGCACGGAGCGGCGGTCGGCCGGTTAAATGATCGAGAACTTTTCTACTTTACCTGCCGGGGTATATCGGAAGATGAAGCGCGAAAACTCTTAGCGTTCAGCTATTTAAAGCCGATTACTAGACATTTCAAAGAAAGTGAAAAAGAAGAAATTCTCAATAAGATAGAAGGGAGTTTAAGCCATGTTTAATCCCAATGATTTTCGTAAAGATTTTCCGATGTTTCGGAATAACACTTTAATGCAAGGTCAGCCCTTAGTCTTTTTAGATAATGCGAGCACGACCTTTAAACCTGACTGTGTGGTTCAAGCGGTCACCGATTATTACACTAAATATACCTCGAATTCCCATCGGGGTGACTATGACCTTTGCTACCACATGGATGAAATGGTCTTAGAGAGCCGGAAAGAAATCGCTTCTTTCATCAACTGTAAGCCGGAAGAAGTGGTCTTTACCTCCGGTACGACTGGTTCCTTAAACCTTGTAGCGTTCGGGTACGGAGCAAAATATTTAAAAGAAGGGGATGAAATCCTTTTAACCCAAGCGGAACACGCTTCAAACGTCCTTCCGTGGTTTAAAGTCCACGAAATGACCGGTGCGACAGTTAACTATATCCCCTTAGATGAACGCGGGAGATTAACGGTTGAAAACCTTAAGAAAGCTATCACTCCAAGAACTAAGATTGTCGCGGTCGCTCATGTGACTAATGTCTTAGGTTATATCGCTCCCATCAAAGAAATCGCAAAGGTGGTCCATGAACATGGCGCCATCTTAGTGGTCGATGGAGCGCAGTCAGTTCCTCACGTTCCGACTGATGTCCAAGATATGGACTGCGACTTCTTAGCCTTTAGCGGTCACAAGATGTTAGGCCCGACCGGTATCGGGGTCCTCTATGGAAAATTCCCGTTACTAGTTAAGACCGATCCCTTCATGACCGGTGGCGGCATGAACGCGAAATTCGATATGTGCGGGGATGTGAATTATCTTCAACCCCCTCTTAAATTTGAAGCGGGTACCCAGAATTTAGCTGGTATCGTCGGCTTAAAAGCCGCGGTTCAATATTTAAAGAAGGTCGATTTAAAAGCGCTTCGAGAATATGAACAAAGTTTAAAGAAATACGCGGTGGAAGAGCTAGAAAAGACCGGTAATGCGAAAATTTATAATGCCGAAAGCGAAAGCGGCATCGTGACTTTTAATATCAAGGGTGTCTTCGCCCAAGACGCAGCGACTTTCCTTAATTCCCGCGGTATCGCCTGCCGAAGCGGCAACCACTGCGCTAAAATTTTGATTGATTATCTCCATGAAGTGGCCACTGTGAGAGCCAGCTTCTACCTCTATACAACCAAAGAAGATGTTGACCGCTTGGTTGATGCGGTTAAACACGGAAAGGAGTTCCTCGATGCCTACTTTTGAAATGACCCCGTTAATGATGCGGGAAATCATCATGGATCACTATTCGAATCCTCGTCACAAGTGGGTTCCAACTGACCTTTCTTCCTACAAGAAAATCCACACCGATAGTGTTAATTGTATCGATGATTTCGATGTTTATTTAAAGACGAAAGATGGCATTGTCGTCGATGCGATGTGGGATGGTGTAGCGTGCACGATTTCTTCCAGCTCCACCGATATTTTGCTCGACCAAGCCATCGGGCAAAAAGAGGAAGATGTCCTCAAGATGATCGATAACTACATGAAAATGATCAATGAACAACCCTATGATGAGAGTGTTCTTCAAGAAGCTTTAGCCTTTAAAAACACTTCCAAGCAAGCGGCCCGCATTCACTGCGCTACCATGGGGTGGACGGCTCTTAAAGAATTGATCGAAGAGGAGCACCATGAGCACAAATAAGGATAAGGACTTCTTAAATAACGAATATAAGTACGACTTTAAAGACCAAGCAAAAGTCATTTATTCAACCGGTAAAGGTTTAAATGAAGAAGTCGTTAGAAAGATTTCTGAGCTTAAACATGAACCGGAATGGATGACGGAATATCGTTTAAAGTCCTTAAAGGCTTTTGAAAAGATGCCGCTTCCGAGCTATGGACCGGATCTTTCCTTTTTAGATTTTTCGTCTTACACATATTTCACCCGGGTAATTCAAGAAGAAGAAAATAGTTGGGATAAAGTTCCTTCCGAAGTTAAGAACACCTTTAAACGGTTAGGGATTCCGGAAGCGGAAGCTAAGTATTTAAGCGGTGTCACCACGCAATATGAGAGTGAAGTCGTCTACCATAACATGTTAGAAGAAGTGGAAAAGAAAGGTGTCATCTTCCTTTCCACCGATATGGGGCTACAAATGTGTCCCGATGTCTTTAAGAAATATTTCGGTACAGTTGTTCCTTACCTCGATAACAAATTCGCGGCTTTAAATGGGGCCGTCTGGAGCGGCGGTAGCTTTATTTATGTTCCAAAAGGCGTCCATTTAGAGAAACCCTTACAATCGTATTTTAGAATTAATAACGAAAAGACCGGGCAATTTGAAAGAACTTTGATCGTCGTCGATGAAGGAGCCTCCATCCATTATGTGGAAGGATGCACCGCTCCGATTTATAGCAAAGAAAGTTTACATGCCGCAGTGGTGGAAATCGTCGTTTTAAAAGGGGCAACTTGCCGCTATACGACGGTTCAAAATTGGTCGACCAATATTGTTAACTTAGTCACCCAAAGAGCCTTAGTTATGGATGATGGCTTAATGGAATGGGTCGATGGGAATATCGGTTCTTACCGGAATATGAAATACCCGGCTTGCATCTTAAAAGGGGACAACGCGAAAGGGAGAACCATCTCGATTGCGGTCGGCGGCCATAACCAATTCCAAGATAATGGAGCGAGAATGATCCATATCGGGAAAAACACCAGTTCCACGATTATCAGTAAATCGATCGTCCATGATGGTGGGGTGGCTAATTACCGGGGAACGGTGAGAATGATGAAAACGGCGGAGAACGCTCATAGTCACGTTGAATGTGATACTTTAATCATCGACGATAAGAGTAAGAGCGACACCTATCCTAAGAACGATGTTCAAAATGGCACTAGCTTCATTGAACACGAAGCGACGGTCAGTAAAATCAACGAAGAACAACTTTTCTATTTGATGAGTAGAGGTTTAAGCAAAGAAGAAGCCACCCAAATGATTGTCATGGGCTTCATCGAACCTTTCAGCAAAGAACTTCCGATGGAATACGCGGTAGAACTTAATCAACTCATTAAACTCGATATGGAGGGTTCAATCGGTTAATGAAATCTTTCGATATCATCGTCATTGGGGGTGGTCATGCCGGGGTGGAAGCCAGCCGTAGCGCCGCTTTACTCGGGCACAAGACCTTACTTTTAACGTTGAACAAAAAGATGATAGCGAACACGCCATGTAATCCTCATATCGGGGGAAGCGCTAAAGGGGTGGTTGTCAGAGAAATCGATGCCTTAGGTGGTCTTATGGGTATCGCAGCGGACCATGATCCCCTTCAAATCAAGATGCTTAATACGGGGAAGGGTCCTGGTATTCAATGTTTAAGAGCCCAGGTTGATAAAAAAGCCTATCCCGCTTATGTGCAGGAATGTTTAAATAAGGTTCCAAACCTTGAAATCCAAGAACATGAAGTCAAAGAAATCATCGTTGAAAACCATAAAGTTACCGGTGTTAGATTAGAAAATAACGAAATCATCAGCTGTAAAGCGGTTATTTTAACGACCGGCACCTATATGGATAGTACGGTCATTCAAGGAAATGAAGTTCGGGAAGAAGGACCGGACGGAGAAAAATCATCCATCGGTTTAGCCTCTTCTTTAAGGAAGCTTGGTTTAAAACTTTTTAGACTTAAGACCGGTACTCCTCCGAGAATTAAAAAATCTTCTATTGACTTCTCGAAAGCGGAGTTAGAACCTGGGCAAGATGGGGAATTAGCTTTCTCTTACCAAACCGAGAAGTTTAAGCCCTTAAAAGATCAACTTCCTTGTTACTTAATCTATACCTCGGATGAAACCTTAAAGTTGATCCGTGAACATATCGATGAAAGCCCGATCTTTAATGGCACGATTAAAGGGCAAGGGCCAAGATATTGCCCGAGCATTGAAAGCAAGGTTAAAAGATTCCCGGATAAAAATCGTCACCAACTTTTCTTAGAACCGGAATTTAAAGAAGGGGAAAGCATCTACCTCCAAGGTTTTTCCACTGGCTTCGGCCGGGATTTCCAAGAAGTTTTAGTTCATACTTTACCAGGCTTAGAGCATGCCGAAATCTTAAAGTACGCTTATCAAATTGAATATGAAGCAATCGACCCCTTAGAGTTTAAACCCAGCTTAATGTTAAAGAAGGTGGAAGGTTTCTTTGGGGCTGGTCAAATCCTTGGGACCAGTGGTTATGAAGAGGCAGCGTCCCTCGGTTTAATGGCGGGTATTAACGCATGTCTCTATATTGAGAATAAACCTCCCTTTATCCTTAAAAGAAACGAAGCTTATATTGGGGTCATGATTGATGACCTCGTCACTAAAGGGACGGAAGAGCCATATCGTTTAATGTCCTCAAGAGCGGAATACCGCCTCTTATTAAGGCACGATAACGCGGATACGCGGCTTATGAAGTACGGTCATAAATTAGGATTGATAAATGATGAGGTATTTTCGAAATATCAGGAAAAATATCAAAGAATTAACAAGATAATTGATATTTTAAAAACGACTACAATCCCCAATAATAACCAAGAATTCAATGATTATTTGGTCAGCAAAGGCTATACCGATACTTCTGTCGGTCACCGGGCGATTGAGCTTTTAAAACGGCCTTTCGTCACCTTTGAAGCGTTAAGAAAATATTTCCCAGATCTTGATCCTTTGCACCTCAATCAAAGGGAAATACTCTCTCTCGAAATCATGGTGAAATACGAAGGCTATTTAGCGAAAGAAAAAGAAGAAGCTCATAAATTAGATGAATTAGAAGACGTTCTTCTCCCTGATGATTTAGACTATCTTCATCTCGATGGTTTAGCCTTAGAAGCGAGAGAAAAACTTGATCAAGTGCGGCCGAGAACCCTAGCCCAAGCGGGGCGGATCAGTGGGGTAAACCCCGCTGATATTTCAGTTCTCTATTTAACTCTTAAACGGAGGGGTATCTTATGACGATGGAAGAGCTTATTCTTAAGACCCAAGATTTTTTAAAAATTAGCGATGAACAAAAAGCCCAATTTGTTGCGTATTTAAATTTAATCTTTGAAAAGAATAAGGTCATGAATTTAACTTCCATTACCGATATGGAAGAGGCGATCGATAAACATCTTTTTGATTGTTTGTTGCCCTTAAAAATCATCCCACAAGGCGTTAAAGAAATCTTAGACGTCGGAAGCGGGGCGGGTTTTCCGGGTATCGTTTGGGCGATTGCGATGCCTAACGCAAAATTAACTTTAATTGATGCGACCAAAAAGAAATGTGATTTCTTAAATGAAGTAGTCATTGCGTTAAATCTGAAAAATGTCCGGATCCTTAACCTTCGGGCGGAAGACTATAAGCAAAAAGAAAAGTATGATTTAGTGACCGCAAGAGCGGTCTCCTCCCCCCCCATTTCACT
>UQOB01000039.1 GCA_900542595.1 uncultured Mollicutes bacterium
CCCCGGCGTGGGCGAGCCGGCCGGTCGCCATGTTACGGCCGTAGCAGTGTTGGCAAACCCCGTTATGGGTTTGGCAGGTGAAAAGGGACCTGATTTCCACTTCTTTGATGCCGGCTTTGACGATAGCTTTCGCTTGATCATCGTTGATCATCGTGTTGGCTTTAACAATGATTTCGCCGGTATTGGGGTCAATGACATCCCACATCGCGAACCGTCCCGAGAGACGATCTTCAAGTTTAACAATGACAGTATCCCGCGAGGTATCTCTGATTTCCCGAACTTTAAAGCCGTGATCGCAGTGACAATCTTCTTCCCGAACGATGACGTCTTGAGCGACATCGACGAGACGACGAGTTAAGTAGCCGCTGTCAGCGGTCTTAAGAGCGGTATCCGCTCCACCTTTTCTCGCCCCGTGGGTATTGATGAAGAATTCCGCTACCTTCATCCCTTCCCGGTAACTCGATGTAACCGGAAGTTCGATGGTTTCGTTTTTCGGGTTCTGGACGCAGCCCTTCATCCCGATTAATTGCCGGAAGTTATCGATGGAACCCCGAGCACCGCTATCGCTCATAATAACCAAGGGGTTTCTCTTATCTTCTTGAAGGTAAGATGCGACTTGCGCTTTGACGTCACTCGTGACTTTGTCCCAAGTTTTGACGACCGCGGCGTGTCTTTCTTTTTCGCTAAGCATCCCTTTCAGGAACAGCTTTTCGATGTTATCGACCTTCTTGTTCCCCTGTTCAATCATCTTGTCTTTCCCAAGGACGGTCTTGATATCGCTTAAAGCGACAGTAACCGACGAAATTGTCGAATATTTAAACCCTTGATCTTTGATCTTATCGAGGATAGCGCTAGTTTTGCTGGGAATCGGTTCATTATCTTCCCCGAGTCCCCGTTCCATATCGTATTTATGGAAGGCCATATCGATGATGACCCCGAGTTGTTTTTTCTTGATTGGGGCTTTCACCGGCATTTTCTTAAAGGCTTCTTTGATATCGGTGCCTTTCGTTACGAACCAACTTTCGATGGTCTTGAGGTCCGCTTTCGGGTCACCCCCGTTGATATAGGGGAAATCCGCCGGGAAGATTTCGTTGAAGATGATCTTCCCCACCGAAGTTAATAAGTATTTATCTTCCACATCTTTCGGGAGGGCGTCTTTGGTTAAATCGTCCCCGAAGGTCTTGTGGAGCGACTTCGCTCTAATCGCAATTCTATTATGTAAAGAGATGGCTTTTTGTTCATAAGCATCGACCACTTCTTGAATCGAGCTGAAGACCTTCCCTTCTAAAGAAGCGTAGTATTCGAACTTTTCCGCTTCTTCTTCGTTGGCTTCTTTTTCAATCGGATCAGCGATAGCGATCGCTCTTAAATCTTTCGCCCGGTCGAGGAAATCTTGAGCGGTTTCTTCGAGGGTTAAGTAATAGTTACCAAGCACCATGTCTTGGCCCGGAATGACGATCGGTTTCCCGTCTTTCGGCCCTAAGATGTTGTTAGAAGCGAGCATTAAATCTAACGCTTCTTCTTGGGCAGCTTTGCCGAGCGGCACGTGGACCGCCATCTGGTCACCGTCGAAGTCGGCGTTGAAGCCCGGACATACTAACGGATGAAGCCGAATCGCGTGCCCATCGACTAAAATCGGTTGGAACGCTTGGATACCAAGCCGGTGAAGAGTCGGTGCCCGGTTAAGAAGGACCAGGTGATCACTGATAATTTTTTCGACGGTATCGAAGACTTTTTCGTCATACATGTCGATCATCTTATCGGCTTGTTTGTGGCTCGTCGCGTATTGTTCGGCGATCAATTTTTCCGCGATAAAGGGCCGTAAGAGGTGAATGGCCATTTCTCGAGGTAACCCACATTGATACATCTTGAGTTCCGGTCCGACCGCGATGACGCTACGGCCAGAATAGTCGACCCGTTTCCCTAAGAGGTTTTGCCGGAACCGACCTTGTTTGCCTTTTAAGCCACTCGATAAGCTCTTTAACGGACGTCCGCTAGGCCCGGTGACCGGTTTATTTCTCCGGCCGTTATCGATTAAAGCATCGACCGCTTCTTGAAGCATCCGTTTTTCGTTCATCAAAATGACGTACGGGGCTTTCATATCGATGAGCCGTTTAAGCCGGGTATTACGGCTGATGACTCTTCGATATAAATCGTTTAAATCACTAGCGGCGAACCGTCCACCATCGAGTTGAAGCATCGGACGGAGATCGGGTGGAATGACCGGGATGACGTCGAGCACCATCCATTCCGGTTTTTGCCCGCTATTCTTGAAGGCTTGAAGAACGTCTAAACGTTTCGCTAATTTAGTATCAACTTCTTTTTTACCTTCTTTGACGTCTTTCATCTTCGCCTTAATCGCGTCGATTTCACTGTCAAGATCGATGTTTCTTAAGAGTTCTTTGATGGCTTCCGCACCTTCACCGAAGACGACACCCATGTATTTGGTGATGAGTTCCGCGTTGGCGAAGAAGTCGAAAGGTTCTTGTTCGGTTTGAAGTTTTTCGATAAGTTCGTCCGCTAATAATTGGTCAGCGCTATCGAGGGGGATAAAGTCCGCTTTCGCTTTTTTTAAGCAATCGACGAAGACGACCCGCGCGGTCTTTTCATCGAGGAATTGTTTATCTTTAAGCTTGGTGCAATTACCATGCTTAATGACGATGTGCGCAGCGAAATAGACGACTTCTTCCAATTGTTTCGGGCTGACGTCAAGGACGAGACCAATCCGGGAAGGAATCCCTTTTAAGTACCATATATGAGTGCAAGGAGAAACGAGTTCGATGTGACCGAATCTTTCTCTCCGCCACTCTTTGGAAGTGACTTCGACACCGCACTTTTCGCAGACGATGCCTTGGTATCTGATTTTTTTGTATTTACCGCAGTGGCATTCGTAGTCTTTGGCCGGACCGAAGATCTTTTCGCAGAAAAGACCACCCATTTCCGGTTTTTGGCTCCGATAGTTGATGGTTTCGGGTTTGGTTACTTCCCCGTGGGACCAACTGCGGATGGTTTCCGGACTCGCGAGTCCCACTTGCATCGCTTTTAAATTATTGATGTCAAAACTATTGTTTCTGTCAGACATTAGTCAGTCCTCCCTTTATTCTTCGTCTCGACCACTGCTTCCGGTGGTGAAACTTAATCCTTCTTCTTGGATTTGATCCAAGGTGATTTCGTTTTCGGGGTGCGAAGCATTTTCTTCGTTCCCAAAGTTACGGATGGCGGTATTGACTTTCCGTTCGACGATCAAGGATTGTTTGGTTAACTCATTCATATCGATGACGTCGTTATTTTCGTCGTAGAGATTGACGTTGAGACCGAGACCCTTAAGTTCTTTGGTGAAGACTTTGAAGGCTTCCGGCATCCCGGGTTTCGGGAATGGTTGATTCTTGATGATGGCCTCATAGGTCTTTCTTCGACCGACCCGGTCGTCACTCTTAATGGTGAGCATTTCTTGTAAGACGTGAGCGGCGCCGTAAGCTTCCAAAGCCCAGACTTCCATTTCCCCGAACCGTTGACCACCGTTTTGGGCTTTACCCCCTAACGGTTGTTGGGTGACGAGGCTATAAGGTCCGGTCGCTCTAGCGTGCAATTTATCGTCGACCATGTGGACGAGTTTAATCATATACATGATACCGACGCTGATCCGTTCATCATATCTTTCACCGGTTCTTCCATCATAAAGGATGGTCTTGCCGTCGCTACTGAGACCGGCCTTCTTCATGAGATCAAAGATTTCATCGTTATTGATGCCATCGAAAACCGGGGTGGCCACTCTTAAACCGAGCTTACTACAAGCTAAACCTAAGTGGACTTCCAAAATCTGCCCGATATTCATCCGTGACGGAACACCCATCGGGGAAAGCATGATATCGATCGGAGTGCCATCCGGTAAAAACGGCATATCTTCGACCGGTAAGATTTTACTGATGACACCTTTGTTACCGTGCCGTCCGCTCATCTTATCGCCTTCGCTGATCTTTCGCTTTTGGACGATGTAGACCCGGACTTTCGTGATGACGCCCGGACCTAACGGATCTTTATTCTTCCGGCTATAAACTTTAACTTTCAAAACGATACCAGCACCGCCGTGGGGAACTCTTAAAGAGCTATCTTTACCGTCTTTGGTTTTTTCGGCGAAGATGGCCATTAAAAGCTTTTCTTCCGGGGTGGGTTCAGTTTGACCTTTCGGGGTCACTTTCCCTACTAAGATATCGCCTTCTTTAACTTCGGCGCCTGGGATGATAATCCCGTTTTCATCGAGGTATTTCTTAACTTCTTCCCCGACGTTGGGGATGTCACGGGTAATTTCTTCATTACCGAGCTTCGTTTCCCGGCATTCGAGGTCGAAAGCTTCGATATGGATGGAGGTGTAATAATCATCTTTCACCATCCGTTCACTCATGACGATCGCGTCTTCGTAGTTGTACCCGTGCCAGGTCATATAGGCGACCAGGACATTTTGCCCGAGCGCGAGTTCCCCGTTCTTCATCGCAGGGCCGTCAGCGATGATCGTGCCTTTTTTGACGTGATCACCGACTTTGACGATCGGCATTTGGTTGATGCAAGTGCCGTTATTGCTCCGGTCAAATTTTTGTAATTTATAGGTTCTGGAAAGGCCACTTTCTTCTTTCACGATAATGGTGGAAGAATCCATGTAAGTGACTTCTCCATCTTCATAGCAAACCACCGCGAGACCGCTGTCTTTCGCGATGACGCCTTCCATCCCGGTTCCGACGTAGCTTAAAGAAGGTCTAAGAAGCGGTAACGCTTGTCTTTGCATGTTCGCACCCATTAACGCCCGAGTGCTATCGTCATTTTCCAAAAACGGAATACAAGCCGCTGCGATACTGACGATTTGTTTGGGGCTGACGTCGACGAAATCGACTAAGGCTCTCGGAGCCAAGACGTTATCATCATCGTGCCGGGTGACGATTTCTTCTTCGAGGATTTCTTTTAACCATTCTTTCTTACCGGTTCTCGGGTCTTCGATCAATTGAGGAGCGCCTAATTTAAGGTTGGCTTCGGCGATAAAGAGCCCTCTTTCGTCATCAGCGGATAAATAAACCGCATGGTCACTGACGTAATGATGGACAGTCCCATCTTCTAAAGTAATATGATGAACTTCCCGGTAAGGAGTTTGAATGAAACCGTATTGGTTAATTTTCGCGTAGGTCGCGAGGTTATTGATAAGCCCGATGTTTTGACCTTCCGGCGTTTCAATCGGACAAATTCTTCCGTAGTGGGTATAGTGAACGTCCCGGACTTCCATGCTCGCCCGGTCCCGGGTTAAACCGCCCGGCCCGAGAGCGCTAATCCGTCTCTTATTGGTAAGTTCCGCTAAGGGGTTAACTTGGTCCATGAATTGGGAAAGTTGGCTGCTCGCGAAGAATTCCCGAATGGCCGTGGTTAACGGACGAATATTGATGAGACCTTGGGGTTTGACGTTTTCAAGGTCACTGGAAATCGACATCTTTTGTTGGACGGTCTTACTCATCTTGGTAAGTCCGATTCTGAATTGGGTCTGTAAGAGTTCCCCGACCGACCGGACCCGTCTATTACCTAAGTGATCGATATCATCGGTTTGCCCGATGCCGTCTTGGATGTTGATAAAGTAGCTGAAACAGGCGACCATGTCGCTGATACTGACCCGAGTTAAGGGGGCGCTGCCATCGATACCGGTTAAATTTAAATCGGTCCCGATGATGTTAATGATTGGTTGATCTTTCTTATCGTGAGCGTACACCTTAACTAAGTTGACGATGTTGTGATCATCGAGCTTATCGTTGGTCGGAAGTTTAAGAGTGTGGGCTCCGTGTTCAAAGAACTCCGCGTTTCTTAAATCTTCGACATCGTCTTTACTTAAGGTCGAGCCTCTCACTAAGGCGACCCCTTCTCTATTGATGAAGACATTGCCTTCATTATCTTTTAAGTCTTCCGCTAAAACGCGGCCCGCTAACCGGCCATAGATTCCGAGTTTAACCGTGTATTTAAACCGTCCGGCCTTCCCGAGGTCATAACGTTTGTCATCGAAGAATTTTTGAACGAGGAAATTGATGACCCCTTCCGGTGTGACCGGTTCCCCGGGTTTTAATTTCCTGAAGATATCGATCAACGCGCTTCTGGGGGTAGTGATATCTTTATCCTTTTCGATGGTGGCTTTTAAGGAAGCGCCTTCCCCGAACAATTTGGTGATTTCGCTTTCCGTTAAGCCTAAAGCTTTGAAAAGCACGACAGCCGGCATCTTTCTTTGCCGGTCAATTCTGACCCAAAGAACGCCTTTTAAATCGCTTTCAAATTGTAACCAGGTTCCGCGGTTGGGGATGATTTCCCCGTTATAAATGTGGACACCGCTTTTATCGATGGTGTCTTGGAAATAAGCGCCAGGGCTTCTGACGATTTGGCTGACGACGACTCTTTCCGCCCCATTGACGATGAAAGTTCCGCTATCGGTCATCATCGGGATATCACCCATGAAGACTTCGTTGCTTTCCCGGATTTCCCCGGTGTTATTCTGTTGAAGTCTTAAGGAAACTTTTAATTTAGCCGAATAGGTTAAATCCCCTTCTTTACATTCAAGCGGGGTGTATTCCGGGGCTTCAAAGTGGCAAGAATCATAGATGATCGACACTTGATTGGAATACGAAGAGATCGGAAATACTTCCTTGAAAACTTCGTCTAAGCCTTTATCGATAAATTGTTTAAACGAATCGGTTTGGATTTCCACCAAATTCGGTAAGGGGGTAGAACCGCTGATCTTCGAGAAGATGATCCGGTCATTTAAACCCCGTTGGTATTTGGCGAGTTCGGGAAATTCTTTTTCTTCCATTTATATATACTCCTTATTTATACGCGCGGATGACGTAATATCCTTTTTTCTTCTTTAAAATCGCCGCTCGGGAATAGAGGGATTTTAAGTATTCATAGACCGATTCCGCTCCTTGCTTCTTTCTTATCACAATGATCAAGGAACCGTCTTGTTTTAAGTGTTCTAAGGCGCCGCGATAGATTTCGTAGGTCACTTTTTTCCCCGCTCGGATGGGGGGATTACTGATGATTACGTCAAAAGTGGAGTGACTGAATTCTTGGTAAAGGTCGCTATGAACGATATTCACTCGGGGGCTGAGATTTAACGCGTCAGCATTTTGCGTTGCTAAGGCGAGAGCCCGATCGTTCACATCGCTTAAGGTGAAGTGGGTATTTTCGATTAACTTTTGAAGAGTTAATCCGATAACCCCGACACCGCAACCGAGGTCTAAGATGTCGCCTTGGATGTTTTCATTTAGAACTGTATTGATCAACAATTCACTTCCTTCATCTAAGGCATTCTTACTGAAGACCCCATTATCGCTTTGAAAAGTGAACTTTTCCCCCTTTACCGTGAAGGAGAAGGACTTTTCCTTATGGCTTACTTTTTGATCATTCTCGAAGTATTGGCTCATCAGTTTTAGAAGCGACTAAGTATGAATAACCCCTACCCCACAGGTGTGAGGTAGGGTTATAAGCGTTAGTAGAACTACTTGATTTCGACTTCCGCACCGGTGTCGGTGAGGGTCTTCTTGAAGCTTTCGGCTTCGACCGGGCTGATCTTTTCTTTGATCGCGACCGGAGCAGCGTCGACTAATTTCTTGGCATCCATTAAGCCGAGACCAGTGATGGTTTGGACGGCTTTGATGACGGCGACTTTGCCGGCGGTGCCGAGGCCTTTTAAGAAGAGCGAGACTTCGCTCGGTCCCTTCTTGGCGGGTCCTTCTTCTTCAGCGGGAGCAGCCGCGACCGGGGCGGCGGCGGTGACGCCGAATTCTTTTTCGACTTCCTTGACGAGATCGCTGAGTTCAAGAGCGGTCATCTGTTTGAGGGTGTCGATGATTTGCGCATTCGTTAATTTTTCTGCCATTTTAAGTTCCTCCTTGGCTTAGAGATTGGTAGCTTGAGTTTTGCTTTCCGCTACCGAGGAAAGGGCGCGTGCGAACGCCGCCATCGGTTCGTTGAGAACCATCTGGAACATGCTGAGAAGCACTTCTTTAGTCGGGAGCTTAGCCACCCGTTTGAGTCCAGCAGCATCGACCACTTTTCCTTCGACGTAACCGCCTTTAAGGACGAGTTCTTCGTGGTACCGGCTGAACTTGTAGAGAACCGCGGGTCCACCAGTGACATCGGAGCTGAAGACGTAAGCATTGGGGCCGCTGAGATATTCATCAAGGCCTTCGATGCCCGCTTCTTTGAGAGCTCTGTTCACTAAGGTGTTCTTATAAACACCGAGCGTGGCATTCTTTTCCGCGAGATTCTTCCGGAGTTCCGTTAAATCTTTGACGGTCAACCCGTGATAGGACACGATAGCGATGCTTTTGGCATTTTTAACGCTTTCGGTCAAGGATTTGACGGTTTCCTTTTTCTTGTTAAGAACGGAAGTATTCATCTCTTGTTCCTCCTTTCTTTGGATATATCGTGAAGCTAGATTTCAACCTGTGAGTCTTAGTTATCCTCAACAACGTGTAATTATTAAGGCTGTGTCGCCCGTTGTAGTCTTAGGTCTAACTAGCCTTTCACCGAAGTGAATTAGTTACGGCCCGGGAAGGAAATTTTGATTCCAGGGCCCATAGTGGTGTGGCAGACAGCATTGAGGATGAAGGTCCCTTTAACGCTGGCTGGCCGCGATTTCGCGATGTGATCAGTTAAGGCACTGATGTTGTCTTCGATATCTTGTTCCGGGAAGCTCACCCTGGCGACGCTGATGTTAAGATTCCCATCTTTATCGACCCGGTAAGAGATTTTCCCTTTCTTGATTTCGGTGATCGCTTGCCCAATGTTGGGGCTGACAGTTCCGGTTCTGGGGTTCGGCATTAAGCCTTTTGGCCCTAACACCCGGCCCATTTTCCCGAGTTCCGCCATCATGTCCGGCGTAGCGACGATGACGTCGTAGTCGAACCAGTTTTCTCTGACGATTTTGTCGAGCATTTCTTTTCCACCGACGAAGTCCGCTCCCGCTTCTTTCGCTTCAGCTTGCTTCGTGTTGGTGACCGCTAAGACGCGTTTCGCTTTTCCGTTCCCGTGCGGAAGGACGATGGTCCCCCGGATGAGTTGATCGGCTAAGGTCGGATTGACATTGAGCCGGAAGGAAACGTCGATGGTCGAATCGAATTTGGTGACCGCAGTTTTCTTCAGTAACTCGACAGCTTCTTTGATGTCGTAAAGTTTTTCTTTTTCCACCAATTTGGCGGCAGCTTCATATTTTTTCCCTTTTTTCATGGTGCTACCTCCTATCGGTCGACGACAATGCCCATTTGCCGAGCGCTGCCTTCGATGATCTTCTTCGCCGCTTCCACGTCGTTGGCGTTCAAATCCGGAAGCTTGTAAGAAGCGATTTCTTCAAGTTGCTTTTCAGTGATATGACCCACGATGTTTTTCGGGTTACCACTGCCCTTTTGGATACCGGCCGCTTTCAGTAAGAGACCAGTCACTGGGGAAGTCTTAACGACGAAGTCATAACTCTTATCTTCGTACGCTGTGATGATGACCGGAACAATTTCCCCTTTCCGGTCGGCCGTTTTCGCATTGAAGTCCGTACAGAACTTGTTCATGACGACACCGGCGCTTGCGAGTTTAGGTCCAGGATGCGCTTCTCCACCAGGGAGTTCCATCTTCAGGACCTTGACGATTTTCTTTGCCATAGTTGTCCTCCTAAATCGGTTACACCATGGAGTGGTTCACGGGGCACGCCAAACCCCTCCCACGCCTTACGTGCATGGGCAAGTATACGCATACGCGGGTAGTTTGCAACAAAAAGTTAAAAAATCTTTTCTAGGCTGACACACCGAAAAACGGCCCATCTAATCGAAAGTTTGAAAAATAATTTTCGAAGCCAAAAATCATGAAATTTAAAAAACGCAGCAAATCCCAATTATTTTGCAAGTTAATGAGATTTTACTGCGTTATTTTCTTGTCTCAAGAACTTTGGACAGTGTCTAGATTTTTCTCTTCAGTAAGAAGCTGAGAGCGTACACGACCATGACAGCTGCTAAGCCCGTATCACTTAAGACCGCGACCCATAACGGGAAGTTTTCTTTGAAAATTAAGCTGAGGATCATGACGACAAGCTTGATGCCTAAACTGATAATTAAGGCGCCGAGCGCTCTTCGATGGGCGCTCTTCCCAACTTTAATCGCAGTGACAAGTTGCGCCGGGTTATCGTTCATGATGACGACATCACTGGCTTCGATCGCAGCATCGCTTCCGAAGCTTCCCATGCTGACACCGACGTCCGCGAGGGCTAAACTGGGAGCATCGTTAATCCCGTCACCGAGATAAGCAACTTTCCCTTGTTTCTTATCGATTTCTTGCCGTAAGAGTTCTCGCTTTTGGTTCGGTAAGAGTTCGGCTTTAACTTCATCGACACCGAGCTTACTTTTCACTTCTTCCGCGCTGGCTTTCTTATCGCCGGTTAAGATCAAACTCTTGATGTTAAGTTTTTTTAAACCTTCGATGAAGGCGTAGCTTTCTTTCTTGATTTCGTCTTTAAGGACCGCGTAGCCTTGGTACGCTTTATCCTTGGCTAAGTAGATGATAGTGCCAGTGCTATTTTCCGGGACTTTGGTGACTTCCACATCATTTTCTTCTAAGAGGGCTTTCGTACCCGCTAAGAAGGTATGTTTTTGGTAGACCGCTCTCACGCCTTTTCCGGCGATTTCTTCGTAGTCTTCGATATCGTTATCGTCGACTTTTACGCCTTGTCTTAGAGCGACCGCAATCGGGTGATTGCTCTTCATTTCGCTGATGGCTAAATCATGTCTTAAGGTCTTTTCGTCATTGTTGACGGAAAAGACAGTTTCGACCGCGAACCGGCCGTAGGTTAAGGTTCCCGTCTTATCGGTGACGACTTTGGTGACTTCTCTTAAAGTGTCGAGGTAACTGCTACCTTTAACGATGACCCCGTGTTTACTAGCGACACCTAAACCCGCAAAGTAGATGAGCGGGATTGCGATGATGATAGCGCACGGACAGCTGATGACTAAGAAGCTGAGGCCGACTTGGATGTAGCTGGCCCACACTTCCCAGGAGTTGATCCCGAGGAATAAGGGCGGAATCACCCCGACTAAAATCGCTAAGACGAAGACGGCAGGAGTGTAATATTTTGCGAATTTATTGATGAATTTTTCAGTTTTCGATTTCTCGCCCATACTATTGGTGACGAGGTCAAGAATCTTTTGAACAGTGCTATCTTTGTATTCCTTGGTGACTTCAATTTGGAGAGAGCCATTCTTAAGGATGGTGCCGTTCGGGATTTCGTCCCCGACCGTTTTATGAACAGGGTTAAATTCCCCGGTTAAGCTCGACATATCGAGCGAGCCATCGCCTTTGATGACTTTACCATCACTAGGGACACTTTCCCCAACCCGGATATTAATCTTATCCCCGATCTTAAGTTCTTCGGGTTTAATATCGATTTCTTGGTCATTTTTGACTAAGTGCGCGATGTTGGTTTTAAGAAGTAACGCATCCTTTATCGCGTTCTTACTTCTTTCACTCGCGACGTCTTCAAACAGTTCCCCAATCTGATAGAGAACCACCACTAAGACCGCGTCGAAGATCGGGTCCATCTCACCGCTAAGTAAGGGGA